>JAAWNI010000257.1 GCA_022798855.1 Lawsonibacter sp.
CTTTCCGCAGATCATTTTCCTCGTCAATGGGAATTTGGACGGCGCAGAAGCGGGCGCTTTTTTCTTCTTTCGGAGGGCCTGCACTTTGTCGAATATTTCTTGGCTGATGATAGCAGGATGACTGTTTTCTATATAGAACTAATCCACTTCGCCCCGGTTTTTCACGCTGATGTATGGAAATCCGGTTGTAAAAGTTTTCTGGCAGAGGGTATTGCCTGTATATTTTTCGTTTCGCAGCCAGCAGGCGACAGCATGAGGTAATCGACTTATCCGGGAAATGAAACGGCGGGCCAGCCGGGAAACGTCCTTGGAGCGTCTGCCTCAAACAGCGATGGACAGCGGCTTTGTACAAGATGCTGAAGAAGCAACGGAAAATTTGCACAAAAAGACTATTGCAAAGGCAGAAAGTTTATGCTACAATCGATATCATCGATGGATACATTATGATATGATATGATTTTTTTTATAATGATATGATAATCTATTCTGCTGGGTTAAATCCAGGATCTATTTTAATGGAGGGCAGAGCGGAATGAAAAAATATGTTCTGAAACGGCTACTGATCGCGATCCCCACCTTTTTGGGCATTACGCTGTTGGTATTTGCCCTGTGCTATAGCGCCTCCGGAAGCCCTTTGGAGCTTCTGTTAAGCAATTCCAATGTATCAGAAGCAGAGGTTGCCCGCATGGCGGAAGAGCTAGGGTTATATGAGCCGTTCCACATTCAGTATTTGTCCTGGATGAAAAATTTTCTCACCGGCAATCTGGGAACTTCCTACCGCACCAAAATGCCGGTAATGGGAATGCTGGTCGAAGCTCTGTGGCCCACGGTGCTGCTCACCCTGGCGTCGGTGGTGGTGGCTTGTATCATCGCTTTTCCTCTGGGTATTCAGTCTGCCCGGCACCAGAACGGCATATGGGACACTGCGTCCTCTATCTTCTCTTTTTTGTCTACCTCTACTCCCAGTTTCTTTATGGCGTTGGTATTTTTGAGCATCTTCTCTGTCCACATGAAACTGCTGCCCATCGGAGGCATGTATGATGTGGGTAAGCCAGAGACCGTCGTTTCTCTGTTGCGCCACCTGGTGATGCCGGCCTGTGTACTGGGCAGTACCATGATTGGCAGTCTGATCCAGTACATCCGTAGCAGTATGCTGGAGGTCATGGGGGAGGACTACGTCCGCACGGCCCGCTCCAAGGGGCTGAAGGAGCTTGTTGTGGTCATCAAGCATGTGCTACGCAATTCCCTCATCCCGGTGGTCACATACCTGGGTATGGAGATTCCAATGCTTATGGGCGGGGCTGTGATTACTGAGCAGATTTTTTCCTGGCCGGGCCTGGGCAACCTGATGCTCAAGTCCATCGATAGCCGGGACTATCCAGTCGTCATGGGCGTGACCATTGTCACGGCGGTAGCGGTGTTAGTATTTAACCTGCTGACTGATTTGTTTTATGGGGTGCTCGATCCGCGCATTCGCCATAACTGAGAGACATGATGCAGAAGGGGGTCGTTCAAGTATGAGCCAAAAGAAAACAGAATGGTTGAACTTTATTAAGAGATTCTGCAAAAATAAGTTGGCAGTTACTGGGTTGATCATTTTGCTGACAATTCTTCTGGTGGTGCTTATTATGCCTTTCGCAATGCCCTACACCGAGGCGGAGATCGATGCGGCAGCGTTTAATAGCCCGCCTAGCCAGCCCCACCGGTTGGGTACCGACACTACCGGGCGGGATGTGCTCACCCGACTGCTCTATGGCGGACGTGTGTCCCTCTTCGTAGGGGTGGTGAGTACCGCCATCAGTGTGGCCATCGGTATTCCACTGGGACTGCTGGCCGCTTTTTACCGGGGATGGATCGAAACGATCATTATGAGGGCCACCGATATCTTTATGACCATCCCCTCCACCATTTTGATTTTGTTTTTGGTGTCTATGTTCGGGCCTTCCATCATCACCGTGACAGTGGTGATCGGTGTGTTGGGCTGGACCAAGTTCGCACGACAGATATTCGGTACCGTACTCGCTGTGCGGGAGAAAGACTACATAGAGGGAGGCCGAGCTATTGGGCAGCGTGACAGCGTGATTATCCGCAAGTACATTTTGCCCAACGCCATCGCTCCCATCTTTATCTCTATTACTTTCCGCATCGCCTCGGCTATTCTGCTGGAATCGTCGCTGAGCTTCCTCGGCTTGGGTGTGCAGATGCCCGCCGCCTCCTGGGGCAATATGCTCTACAATGCCCAATCCATCACCATTTTGAAGGACTGTCTGTGGATGTGGCTCCCCCCCGGGCTGGCTTTGGTGGTCACTATTTTGAGTATCAACTTTGTGGGCAACGGCCTGCGCGATGCCTTGGACCCCAAAACTTCTCTTCAGTGACTCTGTGATTTTTTGCGAAAGCAATTGTATTAAATTTTTAATGAAAAGGAGATCAAAAATGAAAAAGAAGCTCTGTGCATTACTGGCCGCTATCATGTTGCTGTCACTGGCGCTGACTGGCTGCGGTGGGAACAACGATTCCCCGCCTACCACACCCGATCCGTCTTCCGCCTCCAACTCCTCTGGCCAACCCTCCCAGACTGGTCCCAAAGATGAAGTGGTGACGATGGCTATCGTCTCTACTTGGAATACACTGAACATCTATAACACCTCCGGCAACTACGGTCACTGTGTGTCAGATCAGATGTTTGAGCGCATGGTGAGTTATACCCATGACGGCGGATATTTACCCAGGCTGGCTGACAGCTGGGAAATGGCTGACGACTATATGAGCATGACCTTTAATTTGAACAAAAATGCCAAGTGGCACGATGGTGAGCCCCTCACCGCAGAGGATGTAGTATTTACCCTGAAAGCGGTCACCAACGAAAAGATGGACAACTACTACCGCTCCAAGTTCGTGTCCATGGGCGGCACAGACGACAACGGTGTCTGTCCCGATCCTGATCAGCTGCAGGTAGAGACGCTGGACGAATATACTGTGAGGATCGGCTTCAAAACTCCCAAAGATGAGAAGACCATCTTGTCTGAGTTGTGCAGTTTCCTCTATGTACTGCCCAAGCACCTGCTGGATACCGGCGATTACGCCAGCATTAATACCTCCGACTTCTGGACTGCCCCCGTGGGCGCCGGCCCCTTTAAATATCTCCGCGATACCGCTGGTGAGCAGCTGGAGATGACTGCCAACGAGGACTACTACCTGGGTTGCCCCGACTTCAAGACTTTCGTCATTCGGGTAGTTCCTGCGGCCAGCCTTACTGCTGGTCTGCTCAATGGCGACATTGACGTGGTGGGCGCGGGCAGCATTCCCCTGGCGGACTGGGAGACTGTGAAAGCTACTGACGGCATCACCGCCATGTCGGTGACCGACTACTCCTATCAGTACATGGAGTTCAACCTGGCCGACGGCAATGACACTTTCCAAGATCCCGCTGTGCGCGTCGCCTTTGACAAGGCCATCAACAAGCAGCTGATGGTGGACCAGCTGATGGCTGGAGAAGGTTTGGTGGCCGTAGGTCCCATGCCCCCTTATCACCCCTATTACAACGAGGCCCTGAAAGCCAACACCTATAATCCCGACGCCGCCAAGAGTGAACTGGAGGCCGCTGGCTTCGATTTCAGCCGTACATATCGTCTGATCGTGCCAAAAGGCAACCAAGTGCGTGAACAATCCGCCCTGATCATTGAGCAGAACCTGGGCGATATTGGTATCACCGTGAAGATCGAGACATACGATTTTGCTACTCTGCTGGAAATGATGCGCAACGGCGACTTTGACCTTGGCCTGCTGGGCGGCGGTTCCAACATCGCCCCCAACGAGAGCGCTGTCATCGTTAAACCTGGCAGTGCTCAGAACTATTCCCTGCTGACTGACAACAAGTGGTATGCCCTAGCCGACAAGGGGGACTCCTTGGTGGACTTCAACGAGCGCAAGGAGGCCTTTGACGCCTATCAGGCCGCCTTAGTGAAGGATCAGCCCTATATTTGGCTGTATCATCAGAACGATTTGTGGGCCCATTCCAACCGCATTGCCCAGATCCCCATGGAGGACTTTGTGTGGTGGAATTATCAGGTTTGGACGTGGAAACTGGCCTGATTTTTCGACGTATCATAGCTTGAATCTGTTTGTAGCATGAGCATCTCTCTGCATCCTGCAAGGGATGCAGAGAGATTTTTCATACCAAGAAAATCCTATTGCATTTTAAAAGCACTGTGTATCACGGCAGATCGGCTGCCAAAGGCATGAGGGAGGTCCCTATGAAAGAGAAGGAAATATTATTGGAAGTAAGCGGCCTGAAAACCTATTTTCAAGACCGC
This sequence comes from Lawsonibacter sp., assembly GCA_022798855.1. Taxonomy (GTDB): domain Bacteria; phylum Bacillota; class Clostridia; order Oscillospirales; family Oscillospiraceae; genus Lawsonibacter. Next base: position 4,317 of record JAAWNI010000257.1, read on the forward strand.
AGAGGTCAAGTGCCCGCAGTAGACGGCGTGGATTTTGTTCTGCACAAGGGGGAGACCTTGGGGATTGTGGGTGAGAGCGGCTGTGGCAAAAGCATGACCTCCATGTCTATCCTGCATCTGCTCCCTCCAGAGGGGCATATCGTGGGCGGCTCCATCCGCTTTAAAGGAAATGATATCACCCACCTGCCCCCAGATGAGATTGCCAAGATTCGGGGCAAGGAGATCGCTATGATCTTTCAGGAGCCCATGACGAGCCTGAACCCGGTTTACACTGTGGGGTGGCAAATCAGCGAGATGATTTTGCGTCATAAGAAAATGTCTAAAAAAGAGGCTAAGGCCAAAGCGGTGGAGATGTTGCGGCTGGTAAACATCCCAGCGCCGGAAAAGCGGGTAGATGAGTATCCCCACGAGCTGAGCGGCGGTATGCGCCAGAGGGTGATGATCGCCATGGCCCTGTCCTGCAACCCTGAACTGCTCATCGCCGACGAGCCCACCACCGCTTTGGACGTGACCATTCAGGCCCAGATCCTGGACCTGATGCGCAACCTGAAAAAAGAGCTGAACACCTCCATTATGATGATCACCCATGATTTGGGTGTGGTGGCTGAGATGAGCGACTATGTGCTGGTGATGTATGCAGGTATGGTGATGGAGTACAGCGGCGTAAGCGCACTGTTCGACCGCCCTCTCCACCCCTACACCCAGGGGCTGATAAAGGCACTGCCAAGAATGGAGGAAAAACAGGAAGAACTGTATGTTATCAAAGGTGCGGTTCCCAGCCTGTATGAACTTCCCCAGGGCTGCCGTTTCTGGCCTCGCTGCCCTTACGCCACTGAGCGGTGCAAAACTGAGATGCCCCCGCTGTATGATCTGGAAGGGCGCAAGGTGCGCTGCTTCCGTTATGAAACCGGGATAGAGGAGGGAATGGTCCATGGGTGAGTATTTGCTGAAGGTAAAAGATCTAAAAAAATACTTCGTCTCCAAGGGCGGCTTTTTCTCCGGCCCACAGCGGGTGGTGAAAGCGGTAGACGGCATCTCTCTTCAGGTCAAAGAAGGAGAAATCCTGGGTATCGTGGGCGAGTCTGGCTGCGGTAAGTCCACCCTGGGCCGTACCATTCTCCGCCTAATCGACGCCACTGAGGGCAAGATCATTTTCGATGGAGTGGAGCTCCAATCCCTGTCCCGTGAAGAAATGCGGAAAATGCGCCAAAAAATGCAGATCATCTTCCAGGACCCAGGTGCTTCCCTCAACCCCCGCATGACGGTGGGCGAGCTAATCCGGGAGCCTCTGGATCTGTTTGGACCCGAACTGACCGGCCAGCAGCAGATGGAGAAGATATATAGCCTAATGGACATGGTGGGGATCAACCGCAGCTATCTCAGCCGGTTCCCCCATGAGTTCTCTGGGGGACAGCGGCAAAGGATCGGTATTGCCCGGGCACTGGCCGCAGGACCGAGGCTGGTGATCTGCGACGAACCGGTGAGCGCCTTGGACGTGTCTGTTCGAGCCCAGGTGCTTAATCTTATCAATCAACTGAAGAAGAGCCTCCAATTGACCTATATTTTCATCTCCCATGATCTATCGGTGGTACATCATATATGCAGCCGAGTGGCCGTGATGTATCTGGGGCGCATTGTGGAACTTGCGGACAAGGAAGCTCTGTACGCCAAACCCTCCCACCCATACACCCAAGCGCTGCTGTCCGCTATCCCCCTGCCCGACCCTGCCAACCGGAGAAACCGGATCATCCTTCAGGGAGACGTACCCAACCCGGCCAATCCGCCCAAGGGCTGCCACTTCCATCTGCGTTGTCCCTACGCCACCGAACGCTGCAAAACCGAGTCCCCTGTCCTCACTGAATTTGAACCAGGGCATTTTGCGGCATGTCACCTTGTAAATGAAAAATAAAATGATGTACGGCATTTGCCAGAAAGAAAGGTAAGGAACCATGAAAGTTGATAAGGACGAGATCATCGGCTGGATTGAGGAAGCGCGGGCTGAATATATCGACACTTCTTGTCATATCTGGGACTACGCTGAAACCTGTTTTCAGGAACGGCAGTCCGCACAGGCGCTGATTGCCCTGTTGGAGAAAAGCGGCTTTCGTATTCAACGCAATGCCGCCGGGCTGGAGACTGCCTTTGTGGCCGAGTTCGGCGCCGGAGGACCGGTGATCGGCTTTTTGGGAGAATATGATGCCTTGCCCGCCTTGAGCCAGAAAGCGGGAGAGGTTCGCCACATCCCCATCCAGGAGGGTGCCCCTGGACATGGCTGCTGCCACCATATCCTGGGCACCGGTGCATTAGCCGCAGCGGTGGCCCTGAGCCGCTATCTACAGAAATATGGCCTGAAAGGAACTGTGCGCTACTACGGCTGTCCCGCTGAGGAAGGGGGCGCAGGAAAAATTTATATGGCTAAAGCGGGGCTATTTGATGACGCTGCCTGCGCTATTACATGGCATCCCTGCGACGATAACAACGTATGGTCCATGAATTTTATGGCCATTCAGAATCTGCGTATTCGCTTTCATGGCATTGCTGCCCACTCGGCCTCCCAGGGACACTTAGGGCGTAATGCACTTGAGGCCACCGAGCTGACCGGCGTGGGCTCCAACTATCTGCGGGGACATGTGGAGCGGGATGTGTGTATCAACTACGCCGTGACCAACGCAGGAGGTCCCGCTCCCAATGTCATCCAGGATTATGCCGAGATGGTGTACAATATCCGGGCTTACACCCATAAAAAAGCGGTGGCCGCCGCCCGGTGGGTAGAGGAGATTGCCCAGGGCGCAGCCATGATGAGCCGCACCAGAGTGGAGGTACTCTATGAGGGTGGTCTGTCTGAGCTGGTCCCTAACCGGACCCTGGAGCGCATTGCTTTTGAGAAGTTCCAACAGGTGGGTGTTACCCCCTACACCCAGGAGGATATGGATTTCTGTGCTGAGATCCACAAGACCTTCCCGGCGGGGGCGGAGGACAGCACCTGCAACAACCTGGAGTATCTGTATGGAAAAGTCGCCCAGGAGCTGATTCCTCAAATCAGAGGCAAAGCAATCAACGATATACTTTACCCCTATACCGAGATACCCCACGCTAAATATGGCTCCACCGATGTTTGCGATGTCAGTTGGTTTACCCCCACTGTTCAGGTGACAACGGCCTGCTACGCCAAGGATACCCCTGGACACTCCTGGCAGCAGGTGGCTCAGGGCAAACGGCCGCTGTGCTTCAATGGCATGATGACCGCCGCCAAAATCATGGCCCTTACCGGTGCACAGCTTCTGGAGGACCCTCAGGCCATAGCCGATATGCGCAGAGAATTTGACCAGGCTATGGCCGGACGGAGCTATGAGTGTCCCCTCACTGAGGAGATGCTGCGCGATCCTGGACAGTCTGACTGCTGAGCAGACCATGAGGTCCGGATGCAAGCCTGATAGGGGAGCTGTACGATTATAAATGTTGAAAGGCTGGTTTTTTTTATGATAAAAGGGTTGAATGGCGTTAATAACGTGATGAGTAAAGTCAAGGCGGCTCTGGATGCCAACGGTGGCCTGAAACAGGTGGTCTTTGTGGCCTGCGGCGGCTCGCTGATCTCTTCCTACCCCGCCCGTTTTCTCTTGGACCAGGAGGGTTCCATCCGGGTACAGGCCTATAACAGCAGCGAGTTTGTCAACGCTACCCCCAAGTCCATCGACGGCAATACTTTGGTTATCGGCACTTCCACCAAAGCCACCTCTGAAACCGTGGAGGCCATCAAGGTTGCCCGTACCAAGGGCGCAGTCACCATCGGCCTGTCCGGCTACGCTGACTCCCTCACTGCCCAGAGTGCACAGTTCTACATCACCTATTACCACGCGGACGAGTGGTATCAGGACCCCACCCTGGTACATTGCAGTAGCCAAGGCACAGCTTTGAAGATCGCCTTTTGGCTCTTGAAGGAGTATGACAGCTACGCCAACTATGATAAGGCCATGGAGGCTTTTGAGAAACTGCCGGAGATCTACGGCAAGGCCTATCAGGCCATGAAGCCCGAGGCCGCTAAATTCGCCATGACCTACAAAGACGACACCGTGTGGAACGTGATGAGCAGCGGTGCCGCCTGGGAAACCTCCTACGCCGACGCTTTCTGCTTCTTCCAGGAGATGCAGACTGTCCACTGTGTCCCCGTCCACTCCGGTGAGTACTTCCACGGCGCTTTTGAGACCTGTGACAAGGATTTGGCTATTCTTCTTTTCAAAAGCGTGGGCCGCACCCGTCCCCTGGATGAGCGGGCGGAGCGTTTCCTGGAGAAGTTCGGCGGCCACCACTGGATTATCGATGCCAAGGAGCTGGGCCTGGACCAGCTGGATGAGAGCGTAGCCGAATATTTTAACGCCGCATTGATGCACCCCATCTCCAAGCAACTGATTGCCGCTATGGGCGATGTACGGATGCACCCCATGACTTATCGCCGCTATATGTGGAAATTCGAGTATTGATTCCGATACGAACTGAAGACCATAAATCAGCTGAGATCGACTTGGTACAGATCGATCTCAGCTGTTTCCTGTTGTAAAAAATATGTTCTATCCCGCATTTGAGAGAGAAACGTTCAGGTCTTTGTAATTCTTAGCCGCTATAACCTTGCTGCGGTCGTTCCGGATAAAGCCGATATCCACCTCGCTGACGATGTCTCTATGAATTGGAAAAAAGAGCATGAGCCGACGATCAGGCCAATCAAGCAGATAATCACAACGGCAAGGATGGCAACCCAGCCCCCAGCGGCAATAGCGGCCACCAGCGCCTTAACGGACGCAATCATGGCCTTTACCGTGGCGGAAACGCCCTTTGCGGCGGCTTTCGCGGTGGTGGCGGCGGTCTTGGCCGTGGCACGGGCGGC
>JAAWNI010000083.1 GCA_022798855.1 Lawsonibacter sp.
TTTTGCGGGAATACTGGATGTATTTCTAGAAAATTTAACGCAGTATGGCTGAGAAAGACCCGGCTAGGCGGTGTTTGAGGTTGTGGATACAGGTTCTTAGAGTTTCAGGTCAGACCTGGTAGCAGCCCCCGCCGATAAACTCCCGCATCAGGGAGGTTTTGGGGATGTTGTCCGCAGGGATGGGCAGGAAGTAGTTCAAGAATTTCAGCAGCCGTTTCGCTTCGATATACTCCTCGCTGTCCTGGGGGACCCCGAAGAGGAGGGGCTGGACGTAGGATTTCAGCACAGCCGCCTCATAAATCAAGGCGGAGTTGAAAATCATGTCGGCGCTGTCCTGGAAGGGGAAGATATTGTTCTCCTCGCCCCGGCGGACGGAGGGCCACATTTTAATGGTGGCCTGGGCGCTGTGGCCCCGGGTCCTGGCGTCCCGCTCGATGCGGCGCAGAAGGCGGACGTCGGTGGTGGGGATGCGGTTGTGGCCGTCGATGTTCAGGGTGGTCAGGCAGCTGATATAGACCTTGTACTTGCTCTCCTTGGGCAGGGCGTGGGTGAACTGGTCGTTGAGGCAGTGGATGCCTTCAATGACCAGCACATCCCCCGCCCCCAGGGTGAGGAAATTGCCGTTGTACTCCCGCATGCCCTTTTTGAAGTTGAAGGTGGGCAGCTCCACCGTCTCGCCGTTCAGCAGCCGGCTCATGTCGGTGTTGAACTGCTCCACGTCCATAGCCCCCAGGCCCTCGAAATCATAGTTGCCGTTCTCGTCCCTGGGGGTGTCCTCCCGGTTCTTGAAATAGTTGTCGGTGGCGATGGCGTGGGGCCGCAGGCCGCAGGCCCACAGCTGGGTGGACAGCCGGTGGGAAAAGGTGGTCTTCCCGGAGGAGGAGGGCCCGGCAATCATGACGAAGCGGACCTCCTTCCGCTTGGCGATCTCGGCGGCGATGTCGCCGATTTTCTTTTCCATCATGGCTTCGGCGGCCAGAATCAGGGGGGTGGCGCCCCCTTTGGAGACGGTGGTGTTCAGCTCGGCCACGCTGGAGGCGTTCAGCGCCTGGGAGCGCAGGGTGGATTCATACAGCTCCCGGAAGACCTTGATGGAGGGCCGGAACTCCCCCAGCTGCCCGGGGTCCTTCTGGGTGGGCAGGCGGAGGACAAAGCCGTTTTCAAACAGCTCCAGTCCGAAGCATTTAACATAGCTGGTGTCGGGGGCCATGTAGCCATAGAAGTAGTCCACAAAGCCGTCCAGGGAGTAGACATTGACCCGGGAGTTGATGCGGAAGCTGAGGAGCCGGGCCTTGTGGATCAGCCCGGCCTGGCGGAAGAGCTCCATGGCGTCGTCGGTGCTGATGGACTTCTTCTCAAAGGGCAGGGCCATGGCGGACAGCTCCCGCATCCGGGCTTCCACCCGGTCCAGCAGGGCCTGGTCCAGGGTGAAATTCCCCCGGGCCAGGATAAACAGGGCGCTGCTCAGGGAGTACTCCACCGAGAGGCGGTCCACGTTCTCCCGGCCGGCCACGTCGTAGAAGGCCTTGAGCATCAGGAACACGGCGCTGCGCTCATAGGTCTGGATGCCGGGCCTGTCCTGGGCGGTGACCATTTTCAGGGTACAGTCCCGGTCCAGGGTTTTGTGGAGCTCGCAGAGCTTCCCGTCCCGGTTGACCAGCAGAATGTCATAGGGGCAGCGGTCCTGGAGTTCCGCCGCGATGCCGCGGTAGGGCGTCCCCTGGGGATAGGAGTATTCCGCTCCGTCTACAGTGACCTTAATCATTCTTTTTTCTTCCATTGGATGGCCTCCTCTGCACATTGATTTCCCGCCGGCGGCGGGATGGTCTGCGTCCTTTTATCATACGACATTTTGTGGAAAAACACAAGTACCCATTAGATAGCGTCTACCCGAGTTAAGCACGGATAGCAGCCCAAATAGCGATACAACTGACGTGTACCGCGGCGATAAACGCATCCAAGACCTTGGCATAGCGAGTGGCAATGCCTCTCCAGCGCTTCAAGGATAGAAAGCAGATTTCTACATAAGATTTTTCCTGCCCGCCATGCTAATGCTGGTAAAGGGATTGCACAGCCACACATTTATGGTAAAATAGCCGCAGCAAATTGTTCAAAGGAGTTTAAACCATGACAAAATACCATTTGACAGCAGACATTCTGACGAGCTATGGAAAGTATTTACAGCAGGAGGAGCGCAGTCCGGCAACGGTGGAGAAATATATGCGGGATCTCCGGGGCTTCTCCGCCTGGCTGGAGGGCAGGGCGGTGACCAAGCGGCTGGCCGCCGGCTGGAAGCAGGAGCTTCTCGACCAGGGCCTGTCGCCGGCCACTGTGAACGCCAAGCTCTCGGCGCTCAACGGGCTCTTCCGCTTTTTGAAGTGGGAGGACTTCCGGGTCAGGTTTTTAAAGCTCCAGCGCCGGGTCTTTCGGGATACCGCCCGGGACCTGGGCCGGGAGGACTACAGCCGTCTGCTGGACGCCGCCAAGCAGCTGGGGCGGGAGCAGCTGGCGTTGATTATCGAGACGATCTGCGCCACCGGCATCCGGGTCAGTGAGGTGCGGTATATCACGGTGGAAGCCGTCCAGGCCCAGCGGGCCGACGTGTCCCTCAAGGGGAAAATCCGGACCATCCTGCTGCCCAAAAAGCTGTGCCGGAAGCTGGCCAAATTTGCCCAGAAAGAAAAAATCGCCTCCGGCGAGATATTTCTCACCAGACGCGGAACCGGAGTTTCACGCTGTGCGATTTGGCGGGAGATGAAAGCCCTCTGCGCGAAAGCGGGGGTTGCCCCCTCGAAGGTCTTCCCCCACAACCTGCGGCACCTGTTCGCCACCGCCTTCTATCGGGCGACCCGGGACATCGTCAAGCTGGCCGATCTTCTGGGCCACAGCTCCATCAACACCACCCGTATCTATCTGCTGGCCACCGGTACAGAACACGCCCGGCAGCTGGAGCTGCTGAGACTGGTAATTTGACTGAAACAAAATCTATCTTCCGTCGAATTTTGGAAGATTCTACATATCCTCCCCCTACATTATAGCATATTTTACCGCGGAAACGCAACATTACTTTTTCACAATTTAACAGAATCTATCTTCTGTCATGCGCTTTGAGATTCAAGATAATTATCTCATTGCATTATAGCATATTTTTCCACGGGAAATCAATAGATTTTTTCTCGTAATCGATAAAGCTTCGAAATTTAAACGTGGATATTTGAGGCCGCAAAAATGGCCTTTGCGACCTGCGTTTTTTATGCCCTTTTTCCGCCTGGAGAATTTCTCCAGGCGTTGTTTATACTCCATTTCTCTACCGGGGCAAAGCTTATTTACTCCGTTATGTAAAACAGAAGATAGATTCCGTAGCGTTCAAAAGCCAAACCGCAAGGGAGGAGGAGCGAGGATGTCAGGCAGCAGTCCCCCGTGGAACTGCCCCACTGCCCGCGGCGTCAAGGACGGTGGGAGCCCCTAATGAACGACGCGTCGGCAAACCATTGGAAACGATGGGACGCAAAGCCAGGCGCTGTCGTGCCGCGATGACGGCACTATGCACGACCGGTTGCAATCAGGCAAACCAGTGGAAACATTGGGGCGCAAAACCAGAGGCTACGGCGTTGTCCTGGCCCCACTCTGCCAATCGGTGGAGCAATACACACCCGACGGCGCTATGCTCGTTCGGTTACCGGATCCTTTGCGTCCGATTCATGCAAAGAAAGGAAGATATGTGTACATGAAAAAAATGGAGAAACTTGTTCCTGCCGCGGTCGCGGGCCTGGTGCTCGCCGCCGGAACCCTCGACGCCCGCGCCGAGGAAGCCGCCCTTCCTGTCCTGCCCGTGGACGACAACACCCCTGTCCAGGAGGAAAAACAGCAGTCCGACATGCTGGACACCACCATCAAGGATGTCGAACCCGCTCCCCAGCCCGACGCAGGGGAGGAAAGCGGGAATCCCGGCGGTGAAGAGGACGGCGGGCAGGAGGAGCAGAAGCCGGAGGGCAGCACCACCGACCAGGTGGTCGTCAACCCTGATGTCAATGATAATGGCGAGGTCACCAACGACGGCACCCTCGACATTACCACCACGCCCGATCCCGACAGCACAACGGAGGAGACTATCCCCGGCGAGCCCTCCACCGAGACTGTGGCCAATCCGGACGGCTCCACCACCACGACAACCACCACGCCCACGACCACCGAGACTACCGAGAAGTCCGAAACTGAGATCGAGGGCGAGATCACCGGCGAGCCTGACACCTCCGAGCCCACTGAGGAGGAAAAGGAGGAGATTCAGGGCACTCTTTCCGGTGCGCTGGAGTCCATCAAGAACGAGGATGGTTCTTACAGATGGGATGAACTCGACAAGGTCGGCAAATTTGACGCGGCCCACGAAGCCGGCGGAGAGGACGCGGACGGCAATCCGACCCACACCATCACCCTGACTCAGTCGGAGGACACCAACAAGCCGCTGACCGCTGACGAGCTGGGCGCAGTCCTGGGCGGCGTCACCCTGGCTCCGGTGGAGGGCGAGGAGAACGCCTACACCTACACCGACGCCAACGGCGCCGTTGTCACCGTCCGCCCCCAGGACAGCTCCACCGAGACGACAACCACCACCTGGGTCATCACCCTCACGGAGAAAAAGGATACCGTGGAGGGCACCGGTGAGGTCGAGATTCCTGACGTCGAGCCCCCGCTGGCGGACCTGCCCCCTGCTGAGGGCGGGGAAAGCGGCAGCCTGTCCGTTAAAGAGGTCTTGGATAAGGTCGATGGCGACACATTCGACGGCGAAGCGGCCACCATCACCAAGGACGCTGACGGCAACACCACCAAAATTGTGTCTGGCTCCAAGACCTATGAGTTCACCTATACCCCTGGTGAGGCAATTACTGTCAAGGATCTGTCCATCGCCGATATTTTCGCTCTGCTGCCCCAGGGTGGGGATTCCCCCTACACAATGGGCGAGGATGGAATCTACTTCAATGGCCACAAAGTGGCTTTCGATGAGGCTACAGGAGTCTACACCCCTGTGACTGTCACAATGACCATGACCGACACCCAGGCTGGCAAAGAGGATCATGTCACGCAGGGCGGGCAGGAGACCACACCTCCCGATGATGCTGTTACTGAGGCAAACACTGAGAAGGAAGCGGCCATTCAGGCGGTAGTGAACGCTCTTCATGCGGATAAGGTCACTGGAATCACCGCGGATTCGGTTAAGGCCCAGCTTGACAAAGACACAGACGGCAATGGGGTTTGGACTGTCACAGTAACGGCGACAGTGGATGGAAAGGAAAAGACATTCACCTACACTGTCACGTCCTCCAGCACTACCGAGGAAGAGAAGTGGAATGCCACAAAGGTCGAAGAGAAAGACATCGAGAATCTGGTCGACGGCTCCGGCTCTACCACTACTACCACTGGCAACGCCTATGTCTCCGGGGAGACAATCGTGTGGACTGAGAGCGTGGCTGACCAGGAAGTTACCCTCAAGGACGGCAAGGTGGATATCACCGTGGGCTCGCAGTTCGACGGCGCAAACGTGGAGAGCGTCAAGCAAAACGGCGACGGCACTACTACTGTTGTCACCAAGACCACCAACGACAAGGGCGAGGCTGTCACCAAGACCTACACCTTCCACTATAACCAGGAGCTCACCCAAGCGGAAAAGGATAAGCTGCTGGGCGCTGGCCAGGCCGGCGACTTCACCGACCTCAAGAAGATCACTTGGGATGTCAGCGTAACCACCGAGAGCACAAAGACGGAGGAGAAGAACGAAACCATCTTTGTTGGCAATGGCCTGACTCAGTCCAACGGCAAGTACCACTATCAGGATGGCGGCAAGGATATCGTCTTTGACAACGGTTCCACCAAGACCGAGACAGTCACAAGCGCTGACGGCACAACCACTACCACTGTGTATACCATCGAGGAGCAAGAGGTCCCGCTGGCTGAGCTCACCGCTGAGGAGATTGCCGGAATTCTTGGCGAGAACTACACCGACGTCCAGGTCAAGGACGGCGTAATCACCGCCACCCACAATGGCAAGACCGTCACTGTAAACGCGGCCCAGACGTACAAGACGCTCACCGTCAAGAAGGAAGTCAGCACCAGCAAGAATGACAATCTGGCGTTTACCGACAATAATAAGGAAGAGGCTCAAAACCGTCTGATTCAGGCCATCAAGGATACGGTTAGCAATGCTAAACCTAATGAGACGGTATATGTCACTGTTGAAGGCAAAGAGTATGCCTTGTCCATTGTTGATGGTAAACTTGTTGGTCTGGTGGATGGTTCTGTTGATGTAAAAATCACGGAAAGTGAACTGATCCAATGGATAGAGGATAACACCGCTGTCAACTTCGAAGCCATGAACAAGGAAGAGCTGGTGAAGTACCTGGAAGCCACAAAGGAAAACAGCTCTGCCCCAAACTACCAGCTTGACCATCTCGACTTGCTGATTGATGGAAAGTTGAAGGTCGATGGTGAAGAAGTAGACTGTGTCGTTATCCCAGATGATCTTGAGGTGAAGGTTTCCGACAGCGCCGACAGCTTGGTCAATGGCACGGGTGATATCAAGGACGTCAATCTGAAAGACTATGTTAGCCTCGACCCTGCGAGCGGGAGAAATGAGTATAAGCGCGAAGAGGGGCAAGATCATACCCTTGGCGACGAGAAATATCAGTTCTACAATGTAAAGGGTACGGTTGCATACGGTTTTGTTGATTCTTATGGCAAAAAAGCAGACGCCATGAATAAGGCTGAGGCAATTGGCGGAGTTGTAGTTAAAATCGATGGCCGTTTTAGGGTTTACCAGCACACCGCCAGTCTGGATGCCTATGGCTACCTGGGCGGCGAGAGCAATGGCTGCGCATGGCAAAACTATCAAAGCAGCTGGGAAAACCTTCTGAAGCCTGGCCAGAAAGAATACGACAAAAATAGCGGACAATGGGTATCCAGTGGATGGCACGGTTATCAACAGTGGCAGGTGCGCGGCTACGACCTGATGCTAGGAAACCTGACCCTGCTCCCGGACGGCAAAGTAACCGCTTCCGGCGAAAACACCTACAGCTATTCTGCCCAACTGACCACGAAGTCCTCCAGCACTCAGAATAATGCAGCTTCCGGCACCAGCCTTGTGGTAAACAGCCTGACCTCTGGCGCATCGACTACTGTGGACGGCGCAGGCGGCAGCGCTCTGAGCGGCAGCTATCAGATCACCGAAACCAAAGCCGAAACGGACCTCAAGGAGGAGGACGGCGCATGGAAGTATGGGGGGGCTGGCAGCAGCGCCTACGACACCTACCAGACCTGGACCCAGGGGTCCGGCAGCGGCTCGGCCACCTTCGACCAGTATAACGCCGGCGCCAAGCTGAATTACACCTACACCTACGAGGTGCCCGGTGCGCCCGACATCGTCATCGACAGCCGGAACGTCCAGGCGGTGCGGAACGTGGACGTGCTTCTGGAGAACACCACCGTGACCACCCGGCCCGGCGATCCCATTGTGGACACCGAGACGACCCCCGCTCCGGTCACGCCCACTCCCACACCCACGCCTACCCCCACGCCCACGCCCACGCCCGAAGAGGACGACGACGATCCCACGCCTCCTGTCATCGTGGAGGATGAGGATGTGCCTCTGGCCGAGGACCCCGTGCTTCCCGATGTAGAAATCCCCGACGAGGAGGTCCCGTTGGTGGAGGCTCCCGACGAGGAAATTCCCGATGTGGAGGTTCCTGACGAGGAAGTGCCCTTGACCGAGCTTCCCGACGAGGAGGTCCCCCTGGCGGACGTTCCTCAGACCAACGACAGCTTCCTGCTTGAGGCGCTGGCTCTGCTGAGCTCCGGCGCCAGTGGGCTGTGGCTGAGCCTGAACAAGAAGCGCAAGTCCTGATTTCGCGTACGCGGACAGCCGGGTCCCGCTGGGCCCCGGCTGCCCCTTGAAGGAGTGTGGCGGATGGAGAAACGGGTTTTGACGATCTTTCTGGTGGCTGCCCTGGCCGGCGGTCTGTGCCTGCTGGGCTGGAGGGGGCTGGAACGGGCCCGCGGGGCGGCAGACTACAGCGAAGCCCAGCAAATCGCGGGCGTGGAACCGCCGGAAGAGGAGCCGGCGCACTCATCAGCGGAGGAACCCGACCCCTATGCCGCCGCGCTTGCGGACGTGGATTTAGAGGCGCTCCAGGCCGTGAACAGCGACGTCCTGGGCTGGATCAGCATCCCGGACACCGAGCTGTCCTATCCCATACTCCAGGCGGCGGACAACCAATACTACCTCAACCACACCTGGAAACAGGAACGCAACCCCAGAGGTTCCATTTTCATGGAGTGCACCAACAGCCCCGATTTCGCCCAATTCAACACCATTTTGTACGGCCACCGGATGAACAACGACAGCATGTTCGGCACGCTGAAATACTATAGCAATCTGGATTTCTGGCGGGAGCATCCATCGGTCTACATTGTAAATGGCACAGGCGTTCACAGATACGATATTTTTGCCGCCCACGAGGTAGGCGTGCGGGATATCGTCTACCGTCTGGACCTGGAGGAGAGCGGCCTGCGGGAGGACTTCCTCGCCTTTTGCCGGGAAAAATCCGTCCTTGACACGGGGATCGCCCCCCAGGCGGAGGACCAGGTGCTGATGTTGTCCACCTGCGTCGACAGCAGCAGCCAAAGCCCCATCCGCTGGGTGGTCCTGGCCGTGTTATCGGAGTAAAGAGAAATCCCCCCGCAAGCGGACCGCTCCAGTAAAACCTGGCAATAGACACCCCCCTCAAAATCGTGGGGGAGGTGGACACAGTAAGAAAGCAGACCCAGGAAGCCGCTCCCGGCTTTCTGGGTCTGCCAACATTCCAGCGTTCCGGCCATGACGGACAATAAGTCAACACCACCCCCGCAAGGCCGTATGAAAACGCGAAAAAAGGGCTTGCAGAATCTTCCAGATTCTGACCTTCCTGTGGAGCGCCAACGGCCCCACGGTCCGGCAACCCGCGCGAAATACCGGACATATTTGGTCCTAGCTGCCAAGACCTTCCGGCGTGAGGTACACGCCCTACTGCCGCCCCGC
>JAAWNI010000084.1 GCA_022798855.1 Lawsonibacter sp.
GACGCCAGCTGGACCGCCATCGGCCTGGCCGCCGGCACCTATCTGAACTTCCTGCTGGTGGCCCGCCGCCTGCGCCGCTACAGCGTGAAGCTGGACGCCATCACCATCCCCAGCTTCATCTCCAAGCGGTACGGCGAGAAGAAGCCGGTGATTATGTGCATCTCCGCCCTGATCATCCTCATCTTCTTCGTGCCCTACGTGGCTTCCGGCCTGGCCGCCATCGGCAAGCTGTTCAACAGCCTTTTTGGCTGGGACTACATGATGGCGGTTGTGATTGGCGCTATCGTGATTATCAGCTACACCTCGGTGGGCGGCTTCTCCGCCGTGGCCACCATGGACCTGATCCAGTCCATCATTATGACCATCGCCCTGGCCATTATTGTGGTTTTCGGCATTGTCCAGGCCGGGGGCATGGACGCCGTGCTGGGCTACGCCCGCAACCTGCCCGGCTTCCTCAGCTTTAGTGAAACTTTCGACGCGGCCACCCTCTCCGCCCAGCCCTACGGCTTCATCCGCATCATATCCATGATGGCCTGGGGCCTGGGCTACTTCGGAATGCCCCACATTCTGGTGCGGTTTATGGCCATCCGGGACGAAAACGAGCTGAAGCTGTCCCGCCGCATCGCCGCTGTGTGGGTGGTGCTGTCTATGGGTGTGGCGGTGTTCATCGGCATTGTGGGCCGCGCCGTCTCCACCGTCGGCCGCATCCCCTTCCTGGAGGGCAGCGCCACCGAGACGGTGATCGTCAAGCTGTCCGACCTGCTGTCCAGCTACGGCATCCTGCCCGCCATTGTGGCCGGCTGCATTCTGGCCGGCATCCTGGCCGCCACCATGTCCACCGCCGACAGCCAGCTGCTGGCCGCCTCCTCCGCCTTTTCGGAGAATCTGGTGCAGAATGTCTTCGGCATCAAGCTGACCCAAAAGCAGACCATGCTGTGCGCCCGGCTCACCGTCATCGTCATCGCCGTGATCGCCATGTTCCTGGCCGCCGACCCGGACAGCAACGTGTTCCAGATCGTCTCCTTCGCCTGGGCGGGCTTTGGCGCCACCTTCGGCCCCGCCATGCTGTGCGCCCTGTTCTGGAAGCGGAGCAACCGCCAGGGCATCATGGCCGGGCTGGTGGCGGGCGGCGTGATGATTTTCGTGTGGAAGTTCCTGGTAAAACCCCTGGGCGGCATCTGGAACATCTACGAGCTGCTCCCCGCCTTCCTGGTGGCTCTGGCCGCCATCGTGGTTGTCTCCCTGGCCACCCCCGAGCCGGAGCCCGAGGTGGTCAAGTCTTTCGAGGACTACGACCGCTGATTGGAACCTCTAATTTGAAAGGCTGCCCCGCTGGCGCGGGGCGGCTTTTTTTGTGCCGGGAGGCAAAAAATTGTAAAGCGCCCTTGACATGAAATGTAAAGCGTGCTATACTACAAATAGTAAAGCAAGCTTTACATTCTGACAGCGGCACACTGGAGAAGCGTGAAAAAGGAGGTGGTCCGGTGGCCAACCGAATCGCGGAGCTGCGCAAGGCCAGAAAAATCTCCCAGGCGGAGCTGGCCGACGGGGTGGACGTTACCCGGCAGACCATCATCTCCCTGGAGAATGGCCGGTACAACGCCTCCCTGCTGCTGGCCCACAAGATTGCCAGGTATTTCGGGCTTACCATCGAGGAAGTATTTTTGTTTGAGGAGGAAGAGGCATGAAGCAGATTAAAGGAAAGCCGTCAAGATGGCAGTGGATCATGTCCCTGGGCCTGATTGTGGCCGGGCTGTTTTTGGCCCTGCCCGTCTTTCCGGAGGAAATCCGGGACAATATCCCCCACCTCCTGGTGGTCCCCGGCTTTGTCGTCCTGCTGTTTTTGTGGCGGCGGAAGGAGAAATACGACGACCTGCCCCTGGAGGAGCAGCGGAAGCTGGACCTGGAGGACCAGGACGAGCGGAACCAGATGATCTATGAAAAGGCCGCCTTGCGCTGCTGGCAGGGAGAGACGGTGCTGATGATCGCCGGCCTTATCTTAGCGATTCCCCTGAGAAACCTCTGGCAGCTGGAGCTGGGCTACAAAGTTTTTTATCTGGTCCTCCTGCTCTACTGGGTCCGAATCCTGGTCTTTGAAGGGGTCCGCTGGTGGATGAACCGGAAATATTGACGATTGTGAGGTTTTTGCAGTGAAAGACTTTTTGAAAAAAATATCCCCCTATGTGATGTTCGTATCATCCTGGGTTCTGATTCTCGCCGCCGTTTTGCTGGGAGAGCGGGCTCCGGAACCAGCCATTCTGGCCCTGTATACCCTGGGCGGCATCCTGCTGGGCTTTGGGGCGGTGGGAATTGCCCTGAGCCGCATCCGGATGTCCCCGGAGCAGCAAAAAGAGTATGAGCGGGGCGAACACGACGAGCGCAACGCGGCCATCCGGGAGAAGGCGGCCATGTCCTCCTGGTACTGGACGCTGTATATGCTGTGGGCGCTGTTCATGGCCATCCAGATTTTCGTGGGAGGCTTCTGGGGTGTGGCCATCTCTGTGGTGATCGTACTTCACTGCACCTTCTACATGATCAACATTCACCGCTGGAATAAAAAGATGTGAGGAGGCCCTTGTTATGCTGATAAAAAAACTGTTGACCGGTGGCGGGGACTATGAAAGGTCCTTGCTCCAGCGCCGTTGGGCCGCGCTTGGTCTGCTGGTGATCGGGCTGGTGTGCTTTGCCTGCTATTTCCTGCTGGTGCCGGACAGCGATTTGCCCGAGTACGCGCAAGGCTTCTACCTGGGCATGGCCTCCGGCATCACCGCCGGGGCGCTGGTACTGCTGATCCGCACGCAGTATCTGCTTACCCATCCCCAGGCCCGGCGGAAAGCGAAGATCAAGGAGACGGATGAGCGGGAAATGCAGATTGCCCGCACCTCAGCTCAAATCGCCGGAGGACTTACAGTTTTTGCCGCGGCGGTGGGCAGCATCATTGTCCTTCCCCTGAGCCGGACGGCCTGCTTCACGCTGACCTGTGTGATCGCGTTCTATATCCTCTGCGCCCTGCTGTCCAGCCTATGGCTGTCCAAAAAGCTGTGAGCCGCCGTCTGGAGCTGACCGTCACGCCGGAGCTGGCGGGGGTCAGGGTGGACACCCTTCTCAGGAAGCACCTGGGCCTGTCCGGGACGGTGGTCCGGCGGGTAAAGTGGCTGGAGGACGGCATTTTACTGGACGGCGTGCGGGTCCACACTGACTTCCGTCCGGCGGCGGGGCAGGTGCTGTCCGCCCGGCTGTCCGATCCGGAACGGAACAGCGGTATCATCTCCGCGCCGGGTCCGCTGGACATCGTCTATGAGGACGGCGACCTCATCGTCCTGAACAAGGCCCCCGGGGTGCCGGTCCACCCGGGGCCGGGGCACTTTGACGATACGCTGGGTAATTTTTTGATGGATTACTACGAAAAAACGGGCCAGGAGGGGGATTTCCACCCCGTCCACCGGCTGGACCGGGGGACCTCCGGCCTGCTGGCAGCCGCCAAGCATCCCCACGCCCAGGAGGTGCTGAAAAAACAGCTCCACACAGAAGGCTTCCGCCGGGTCTATCTGGCGGTGTGCGAGGGCGTGCCCGACCCGCCTGCCGGTGTCATCGACGCCCCCCTGGGGCCTAAGCCCGGCTCCCTTATGGAGCAGATGGTCCGGCCCGACGGCAAGCCCGCCCGGACCAGATACGGGGTGCTGCGCCGTTGGGGCGGGCGGGCGCTGGCATCCCTGGAGCTGGAGACGGGCCGCACCCACCAGATCCGGGTCCACATGGCCCACATCGGCCATCCCCTCACCGGGGATTTCCTCTACGGAACGGAGGACAGGGAGCTGATTGGCCGTCCCGCGCTCCATTCGGGGTATCTGTCCTTCCTCCACCCGATTACGAAGGAGCGGCTGCAATTCTCCGTCCCGCTGCCGGAGGATATGGCCCGGCTGAAACTGTAAATTATGACAAAAAAGCACTGGTAATTTTGTCCCTCTTGTGGTACAATCATAGATGTCAAAATTTATGCCATTGGAGGTATGTTAACATGTCCTACCGTGATACTTACGAAGCCTGGCTGGCCAGCCCCGTCCTGTCCCCAGAGGAAACCGCCGAGCTGGAGGCCATCAAGTCCGACGAGAAAGAGATCGAATCCCGCTTCTTCTCCCAGCTGGAGTTTGGCACCGCCGGACTCCGGGGCACCATGGGGATGGGCACCTACCGGATGAATATTTACACCGTGCGCCACGCCACCCAGGCCTTTGCCCAGGTGATCCTGGCAGAGGGGCCCGACGCCGTCCAGCGGGGGGTGGCCGTGTGCTACGACTGCCGCAACCACTCCGACGAGTTCGCCCGGGCGGCGGCCCAGATCCTGGCCTGCAACGGCATCCCCGTGCGCCTTTTCGAGTCCCTGCGCCCCACCCCCGAGCTGTCCTTCGCCATCCGGGAGTACGGCTGCATCGCCGGCATCAACGTCACCGCCAGCCACAACCCCAAGGAGTACAACGGCTATAAGGTCTACTGGGAGGACGGCGCCCAGCTGCCCCCCCAGCACGCCGACGAGGTGGCCAAAATCATGCGGGAGATGGACGTGCTCACCGGGCCCGCCCTGGGCTGCGCCGCCCCCGCCCCCATCACCGAAATGGGCGAGGAGACTGACGAGAAGTTCCTGGCCAACGTGATGGCCCAGGTGAACGACAAGGCGGCGGTGGAGAAGGCCGCCGACACCTTCAAGATGGTGTATACCCCCTTCCACGGCACCGGCTACAAGCTGATCCCAGAGGCCCTGAAACGCCTGGGCATGAAGCACGTCATCTGCGTCCCCCAGCAGATGGTCATTGACGGCGACTTCCCCACGGTGGCCTCCCCCAACCCGGAGAACCCCGAGGGCTTTTATCTGGCGGTGGACATCGCCAAGCAGGAGGGGGCCGACTTCATTCTGGGCTCCGACCCCGACGCCGACCGGGTGGGCATCATGGTGAACACCGGCAATGGGGGGTTTAAGGTGCTCACCGGCAACCAGACCGGTGTGCTGCTGCTGGACTACCTCATCGGCGCTATGAAGCGGGTGGGCAGGCTGCCCGAAAATCCGGTGGCGCTGAAGACCATCGTTACCACCGAGATGGCCCGGAAGGTGGCCGAGGTCAACGGCCTGAAATGCTTCGACACCTTTACCGGCTTCAAGTTCCTGGCCCAGAAGAAGGACCAGCTGGAGGGCTCCGGCGAGGGGAACGTGATCATGTCCTATGAGGAGAGCTACGGCTACATGCTGGGCTCCTTTGTCCGGGACAAGGACGCCGTCACCGCCGCCGTGGCCCTGACCGAGATGGCCGCGTGGTACGCCGGACAGGGCATGACCCTCTACGACGCCCTGCTGGCCCTCTATGAGAAGTACGGCTTCTACAGCGAGCGGACCCTGAACCTGGTGATGCCCGGCCTGGACGGCCTGAAAAAGATGGCCCAGCTCATGGCGGACCTCCGGGAGAAGCCCCCGGTGGAGATTGCCGGGGTGGCCGTGAAGGAGCAGAAGGACTACAAGGACGGCAGCGTGGTCTGCGTGGAGTGCGGCAGCAAGTCCCAGATGGAGCTGTCCGGCTCCAACGTGCTGCGCTACGAGATGGCCGACGGCACCAGCCTGATCGTCCGGCCCTCCGGCACCGAGCCCAAGGTCAAGGTGTACATCCTGGCCAACGGAGAGAGCAAGGAAGCCTGCGACGCCAAGGTGGAACAGTACGCCGCCTGGGCGGAGGGCCTGAAAGGATAAACGAAGAGCCGCCCTTTGGGGCGGCTCTTTGCCGAGATGGCTGGGGTTCCATAATGTGGTGCTGCCCTGTTTGACAGAATCCCCCCGCCCCCTGCGGGGGCACCCCCCTTTAGCAAGGGGGGCTTGGGTGCTTGAAGGCCCCGGTCCTGCTCCAAAGGCCCCCTTGCCAAAGGGGGCTGGCAGCGGCGTAAGCCGCTGACTGGGGGATTCCGGTTTACCGAAAACTTTCCTGTGAATGGAATCCCTCCGGGGCGTTTCTCTTTTCCCCCCTCGTTTTTGACAGTCTAAGAGCCGCCCTTTGGGGTGGCTCTTTTCTATGCATCAGGACAGATCGGTGTGGGCCTTGGCCAGCTCCTGGGCGATGTTCAGCACGTGGTCGCCAATACGCTCGAAGTCGGTGAGAAGCTCGGAGTACAGGATGCAGGCCTCGTCGGAACAGGTCCCGTCCCGCATCCGCCGCAGCTGGTTGCGCTGGAAGTCGGCGGTCATGTCGTCAATGCGCTGTTCCATCTGGGCCACCTGGGCCAGCCACTCCTGACGCCCCCCCTCGCTGGACAGCAGGGCGGAGACTGCACGGATGGAGATGTCCCGCATCTGCCGGATTTCGTCCCGGGCCAGCTCGGAGAACAGGATGTTCTCTGAGACAATCATTTTGGTGTATCCGGCCAGATTGTCGGCGTGGTCGCCAATGCGCTCGATGTTGCCGGAGATGGCGAAAAGACAGCTGACAACCTTAGAACCCCGCTCGTTCGTCTCAATGGCGATCAGGCGGGAGATGTAGCGGGATATCTCCTTGTTCAGAAAGTCGATGTACAGCTCCCGCTGTTCCACCCGCTCCAGGGGGGCGGGGTCCTTGTTCAGAACGGCGGTAAAGCTGGCGTCCACGTTCTGCCGGGCCATCTCCAGCATCCGGTGGAGCTCGTTGCGCAGCTGGTCCACCACAATGGCGGACACGCCCAGGCCGCCGTCCCTGCCCAACGAGGAGAGGGGGGTCAGGTAAGCCAGGCGCATCCCCTTTTCCACCTCTTGGACGGGGGCGTCCTCGTCGGGCAGAATGCGGGTGGCCAGCCGGGCCAGGCTGTTCCCCAGAGGCAGCAGGAGGGCGGTGGTGGCCAGGTTGAAGATGACGTGCATCACCGCGATCTGGGCCATGGGGCCTGGCACCGAAGCTTCAATCAGCTCCGTCAAGGGGAAGACCATCACCACCACCGTGAAAACCACCGTGCCGATGACGTTGAAGAGGATGTGCACGCAGGTGGCCCGCTTGGCGTCCCGGCTGACGCCGAAGGAGGCCATAACGGCGGTGATGCAGGTGCCGATGTTCTGGCCGAAGAGGATGTAGACCGACGGGCCGAACTCCACCGCGCCGGAGGCGGCCAGCGTCTGCAAAATGCCCACCGAAGCGGCGGAGGACTGGATTAGGGCGGTGAACACCGTGCCGAACAGAATGCCCAGAATGGGGTTGGACAGGGTGGCCATCATGTTTACAAAGGCGGGGACCTCCCGGAGGGGCTCCATGGCGGCGCTCATCATGTCCATGCCAATGAAAAGGACCCCCAGGCCGGCCAGCAGCTGGCCGATGTGCTGTAAGCTGGGCTTTGTCAAAAACATCATCATGAATACGCCGATGAACGCCACCAGCGGAGCCAGCGCCCCCACGTCCAGGGCGATGAGCAGCCCGGTGGTGGTCTTGCCCACGTTGGCCCCCATAATCAGCCAAACCGCCTGGTTCAGGCTCATCATTCCGGCGTTGACAAAGCCCACCACCATCACCGTGGTGGCCGAGGAGGACTGCACTGCGGTGGTGATCAGCGCGCCCACCAGAATGCCCATGAACCGGTTGGCCGTCAGCCGCTCCAGAAAGCTCTTCATCCGGTTGCCGGCGGCGGCTTCCAGGCCGGAGCTCATCATCTGCATCCCGTGGAGAAATAGAGCCAGACCGCCAAAAACGCCTAATAACTCTAAAATATCCATGCTTCTCCCTTTCCGCGTCTCCCCCACACACTTGGTTTTGACATTTATCCCGAAATTTTTCCATTTTTGATTATACCCGTATGGGCCGGATACGTCAAGGATTAAATGAAAATGGGCGCAATGAACCGCCATTTCCATTAAATGTATGGAAACGTACAATTTTGAGGGGCTGCCCGCGGTAGTTGGGAGCGGAAAAAGCCCCCCCTTTGGCCAGGGGGCTTTGGGCGCTCCCAAGGGACACCACGCAGGGACGGCAGGCTTCCGCGAAGGAGTGCCCCCCTTGTTAAAGGGGGGTGCCCCGCAGGGGCGGGGGGATTCCGTCAACCGGAAACCTTTCAATGATACGGAATCCCTCCGCCACCGCCTACAACGACGGAAACCTGGCAAGGGCAGAGCCCTTGCCCTACACGCGGACTCCCAAGGTCCGCTCTGTAGGGGCGCACATTGTGCGCCCGTATTTACCGGGCCTATCGTACAACAGCGGGCGGACAATGTCCGCCCCTACAACAATCCAATCAATCGAAGGAGGAACACAACATGCCCAGCAGTCAAACACCCAACTACAAGCTCTCGCAATGGTCGAAATCCGACCGGGTCCAGATGGAGGATTTCAACACCGACAACGCCAAGATTGACGGGGCGCTGAAAGCCCAGGACGCCGCGCTGGCGGCGGAGGCATCGGCCCGGCAGAGCGCCATCGCCGCTGAGGCGGACGCCAGAAACAGCGCGGTCGCCCAGCTGACAGCCTTGGTGTCCCAGCGCGGCAACTGCAAAATCTGGACCACCACCTACGCCGGAAGCGACCGCTACGGCTCGGCAAACCCCTGCACCCTGAACTTCCCCGGCAGGCCGCTGATGGTCTTCATCGGTGAATGCGGCGGGGACGAGGACGCCTCCGGCATGTTCGCCTGCATCCTGCAGGGGCAGAAGCTGACCTTCGCCCAAAGCCACTATTACTCGGCGCTCAGCCTCACCTGGGGGGAGCGCTCCCTATCCTGGTACAACCACGCGGGCGCCACTGAACAGCTGAACAGCGGACGATATACCTATCGGGTGGTGGCTCTGCTGGAAGCCTAAAGCAAAAGGGGGGATTCCGTCAAGCGAACCAGCTCCATATTACGGAATCCCCCAGTCACCGCCTTTTGGCGGTGCCAGCCCCCTTTAGCAAGGGGGCCTTTGGAGCAGGATTGGGGCCTTCAAGCACCCAAGCCCCCCTTGTTAAAGGGGGGCCGACTCCCCCTGTCAGGGGGAGATGGCCGAAGGCCAGAGGGGGTAGGGGAGGCCGCGAAGTGGCGGGGGGATTCCTTTCACTGAGGGCATTTCCC
>JAAWNI010000085.1 GCA_022798855.1 Lawsonibacter sp.
CTCCTTGCGGTTGAGGTCGATCCCTGTGGGGTCAAAGCCATCCAGCCGCAAATCCAGGGTGATGGTCGCATAACACAGCCCTTGGTACCAATCGAAATAGACGTCGTAAATCGGGGACTTGACATACCGTTCCGGCAGACTTTTCGCGAAATAAGGCGGCAGCTTTCTCTGTTTTATTTTCGCCCGGACGGCGGCGGCAAGACCGTAAAGCAGCCAGCCCAATTCCTTGAAAAATTTGACCACCCGCACAGTGCGCACCTCCGTTTACGCGTTTTTCCCCAGCCCAAAGGCCTTTTTGTTCAGCTCCAGGAACTTAGGGGGCACCATGGCTTCCAGGGACTTCTGCCAGGATTCGTCGGGCAGGTCGAAGTAGTGGGACAGCCGGCCCATGAGGACGATGTTCACCGCCTTGGAGGACCCGGCTTCCTCGGCCAGCTTGAGACAGTCCAGGGCGTCCACCTTGGCCCCGGCGGCCCGCATTTTCTCCACCAGATTCTCCGGGTAGCTGGCCGCGCCGGTGATGACGGGCATGGGGTCGATCTGCTGGGTGGAGGTGACAATCTGGCCGTCGGGCTTGAGGTAGCTCAGCCACCGGGCGGCTTCCAGCAGCTCGAAAGAGACAATGTAGTCCGCCTCCCCCTTGTCAATGACGGGGGAGCTCACCTTGTCGCCGTAGCGGACGTAGGTCACCACCGACCCGCCCCGCTGGGACATGCCATGGACCTCGGACACCTTCACGTCGTAGCCCTGCTCCATGAGAAGGTGGCCCAGCAGCTTGGAGGCCAGGAGGGAGCCCTGTCCTCCCACGCCCACGATCATAATATTTTTGGTTTCCATATATCGAAACAACTCCTTGTTTTTGGGTGTAGGGCGGGACGACCTCGGCCCGCCGTCGTTCAGGTCTATGCCGGTCTATACACGGCGTACCGGGTTGCCGCACCCTGCAAACCGGCGGGGTGTAGGGATGCGGCCTATCGTGTCCGTTTCCGGTCCATACACGGCGTACCGGGTCGCCGCACCCTGCAAACCGGCGGGGTGTAGGGACACGGCTTGCCGTGTCCGTTTCCCGGCCTGTACACGGCGCGCCGGGTCGCCGCACCCTGCAAACCGGCGGGTGTAGGGACACGGCTTGCCGTGTCCGTTTCCCGGCCTATATACGGCGCGCCGGGTCGCCGCGCCCTACAAAACCGGCGGGGTATAGGGATGCGGTTCGCCGGGTCCGTTTTCCGGTCTGTTGAGCGGCCACGGCAAGTCGTGGCCCTACAGGCCTGAATCATCCAAACGCCTTCACGCCGCACAGCTGCTCACACACGCCGCAGCCCACGCAGAGGGTGGCGTCCACATGGGCCTTGCCCTCCTTGATGGAGATGGCGGGACAGCCGATTTTCATGCAGTTCTTGCAGCCCACGCACTTGCCGGGGTCTACCGTCAAGGGGGCCTTGTGCTTGACGTACTTCAACAGGGCGCAGGGCCGGCGGCTGATGATGACGGAGGGCTCAGCGGCGGCCAGCTCCTCCTTGAGGACGGCGTCGCAGGCCTTCAAATCGTAGGGATCCACCACCCGGACCCGGTTGAAGCCCATGGCCTTGCACAGGGACTCCAGGTCGATCTTCCCGGCGGGGCCGCCCTTGATGTTGCGGCCGGTGGTGGGGTTCTGCTGGTGGCCGGTCATGCCGGTGATGGAGTTGTCCAGGATAATCACGGTGGAGTTGGACTGGTTATAGGCGATATTAGCCAGGCCGGTCATGCCGGAGTGCATAAAGGTGGAGTCGCCGATGACGGCCACCGTCCTCCCCTCAGACTCCGCCCCCCGGGCCTTGTTGAAGCCGTGGACGGCGGAGATGGAGCCGCCCATGCACAGGGTCATGTCCATGGCGGACAGCGGGGCCACCGCCCCCAGGGTGTAACAGCCGATGTCCCCCAGGACGGTGCACTTGTTCTTGCTCAGGGTGTAGAACAGCCCTCTGTGGGGGCAGCCGGCGCACATGACGGGGGGCCGGGGGGGGATGGGGTCTTCAATGGCCCGGCCGGTATGTACGGGCATCCCCAGCTTCTCTGCCACCAGATTCTGGGAGAACTCTCCCTCCATAGGGAACACATCCTTGCCCACCAGGGCCAGGCCCAGGGAGCGGCAGTGGCTTTCAATGATGGGGTCCAACTCCTCCACAACGGTGAGGACGGACACCGACGCGGCAAAGTCCCGAATCAGCTTCTCGGGCATGGGCCAAGCCATCCCCAGCTTCAACACGGGGAACCGCTCGCCGCAGACCTCCTTCACATACTGGTAGCTGGTGGAGGAGGTAATGATGCCGATTTTGTGGTCCCTCCCCGGCTCCACCCGGTTGACAGGGGCAGCCTCGGCCCACTCCTGGAGCTTCCGGGTGCGCTCCTCCACGAAGGGGTGGCGGCGGATGGCGTTGCCCGGCATCATGACATACTTGGCGATGTTTTTCTCATAGGGCTTCATCTCGGGCTCCACCCGGGGGGAAGTCTCCACGATGGACTGGGAGTGGGCCACCCGGGTACACATTTTCAGCAGCACCGGGGTGTCGAACTCCTCGCTGAGCTCATAGGCCAGCTTGGCGAACGCCAGGGCTTCGGCGGAGTCGGAGGGCTCCAGCATGGGCACCTTGGCGGCGATGGCGTGGTGGCGGGAGTCCTGCTCGTTCTGGGAGGAGTGCATCCCCGGGTCGTCGGCCACACCGATGACCAGTCCGGCGTTGACTCCGGTGTAGGCCATGGTGTACAGGGGGTCGGCGGCTACGTTCAGGCCCACGTGCTTCATGGCGCAGAAGGACCGCTTCCCCGCCAGACAGGCCCCGAAGGCCGACTCCATAGCTACCTTCTCGTTGGGGGCCCACTCGCAGTAAATTTCGCTGTATTTGACGGCTTCCTCGGTAATCTCGGTGCTGGGCGTGCCAGGATAGCTGGAAATCACACAGCACCCCGCCTCATACAGTCCCCGGGCAACGGCGGCGTTGCCCAACATCAGTTGTTTCATGTCGTTTTCCTGCTTTCTGTTTGTTTATTGTTTGCTCTGTAGGGGCGGCCTGTGGCCGCCCGTATTTTGCTTCTATGGTCGGGCGTAGGGCCACGACTTGTCGTGGCCGTTCTCCGTGCCATTTGCGGACATCGCCGCCGGTAGGCATCCGCCGAAATTACAAGCGGTTGGACACAGCCGTTCACCGTATCACTTGCGGACACGGCAAGCCGTGTCCCTACGGCTCATCCCGCTCGTGGAGCCCGTGGCGCTGGATGACCTCCTGCATCACGCCGCCCGCCCCGTTGTCCAGCATGGACCGCCGGACCCGGCTGATGGTGGCGCTGGAGGCCCCCGTCTTATCCAGGATGTCCAGGTAGACCAGCCCCTGCTGGAGGTACACCGCCACGTCAAACCGCTGCTCCAGGGAGCGCAGCTCCGTAGGGGTACACAGGTCGTCGAAGAACCGGCAGCACTCTTCCAGGTCCTTCAGCTTCAAAATGGTTTCATACAGCGCCATGCTGCGCTCCCGCTTTTCCGTTTTCGCCATAGCAATACACTCCTTCATCAAGTTTCTCCCGGCCGGGGAATTCACTTGTGAAAAGTGTAGCACGGAAAAGCGCGGAAGTAAAGGCCGAATGGGCATTTTAGCCCGACAGTTTTTTGGAAAAGGGTACAAAAAAACCCCTGGCGTCTTTCGACCAACCAGAGGACGGGAGGTTTGCTTCCCGCGGTACCACCTCTATTCGCCGCTTTCTCACAAAAGCGGCCTTACGGAGCATCCAGCAATGCCCCTCCCCTGTAACGGGAGGACCCGTTCCGCTCTACTCGGCCCCTTGGCCTTTCCTCGGACAACTCAGGAGATGAAATTTCAAACGCACAGCCGCGCCCCTCGCACCAACCGGGAACTCTCTGATCAGCTGGATCTGCGCCCTACTTTGTCTCCGTCCACGTTTTTGATAGTGCGTATTATACACGGACGGAGGGCCGTTGTCAAGAAAAATTTTCCCCAATTAAAGCGTTAATTGGATATATCAGCATTTCCCCAAGCTCCTCCCCGTGGGGGGCATAGAGTATCAGCAAAAAAGAGGAAAAGAAATGACCCTTGACTGCCCGTTTTGTAATCCGTTGCAGCCAAGGGTCATTTCTGTTCGTTCTTATTATCTAACATCATATGGTTACCTCCGTTTCTATTGGATACGCTCCGCCGCACTCCCCTCCGGCATCCGCTTAGTTCCTCAACGACCATCTCTTCTTTGCCGTTGTTACGGCGCAACTCCTCATATGTGAGGCCCCTTGGTCGGATCCCTTTTGTGCTGCCTTCTGGGTTCTGCCGCTTCGCGCTGACTGAAACCACCGCTCTGGCCAAGCCGGGCTTTTTCCTTTCTTTAGAACTTCTCCCAACTTCTCGCTTTACGACTGGTAGGTCTTTTTGTATCCTGCGATCTTGGCCCCGCCTTCTGGTTTCAGCTGCTGGGGATGTCTACCTGTACATTGGACTCATCCTCCCTTGTTCTGGTTATACTTTACCACGCCGGCGAGCTTTTGTCAAGGATTTTTGTTCGTTTTTATCAACAAATCGCAGCGGCTGTTTTTTACGTTTTGCATAATCACCGGGGAAATATTGCAAAAAAAGCCCCTGGAGCTGTCTCCAGGGGCTGGGGGTCAAAGGTGGTCCGGCTCGGGGGCGGCGGCCAGGGCGCACAGGAATTTGTACTGCGGCACCAGGGACTTCCAGCCCTCCAGCACCTGTCCGGCCAGCTCCGGGCCAAAGAAGGGGCCCTCGCAGTTGTGTTCGCAGGTGAAGCCGATCTGCCGGCTGTTGTACCAGGGGTAGAGCAGGGGGCCGGGGTCCCCCTTGGGGCGCTTGTAGGCCTGGCCCTCCATCTGAAACTCCCCCCGCCGCTTTACCGACCGGGCCAGCTTCTCCACGGGGGCGGGGTCCCGGTCAATCTGGGCCCGCAGCTTGGCCATGGTCACGGGGGGCATGTCCCAGCACCCCATTCCGTAGCCGTAGCGGTCGGCGGCCACCTCAAACCAGAAGCAGGGGATGGCGCTGTCCCGCTCCCCCGGCCTGCGCAGGGAGAACCACAGGTGGTCCTTGTACGGCCCCCGGCCAAAGAGCCGGCGGGCGTCCCGATAGATGCGGCTCACCTTCAGCTCCAGGCCCAGCTTGGGAAAGGCTTCCGCCATCTCCCGGGCCAGCTGGGCGGCCAGCTCCCGGGTGGGCTGGTCCACCTGGGTGAGGAACTCCTCTTTGTGGGCCTGAAACCAGCCGCGCTCGTTGTTCAATTTCAGGCCCCACAGAAAGTCGATGGCCCCTTGGGTATATCCTTGAAACATGGCGTTTTCCCTCTCTTTCCCGCAAATTCCAGAGGGCTCAGCCCACCATGCCGTTGGGGTCTATGGGCCGCAGGCCGGAGTCGGAGGGGGGCGGCTCCGGGGTAGGCTCGGGCGTCGTGCCGGGGTCCGGCGTGGCCCCCGGGTCGGGGTTGGCCCCAGGGTCAGGGGTAGTGCCCGGGTCCGGCGTGGTGCCAGGGTCGGGGGTAGTCCCGGGGTCCGGCGTGGTGCCAGGGTCGGGGGTAGTCCCGGGGTCCGGCGTGGTGCCGGGGTCGGGGGTAGTCCCAGGGTCCGGCGTGGTGCCGGGGTCGGGGGTAGTGCCGGGGTCAGTTGTCGTTCCGGGGTCGGTGGGCGGCACGCCGTTCACCCAGGTGGTGGGATCGCCGTCCAGGGGATTGTAGTAGTAGGTGTTGGGCCGCATCTTGTAGCTGCTGCCCCCCATGTCCTGCGTCTCCACCTTGGTGCCGTCCGCTTCGTAGACGGTGCGGTAGGTGTGGGCCTTCCGGCCGTGGTAGGCGTACTGCTCCCGGTCCAGCACCATGCTGCCCCGCTCCACGCCCTCCTTGGGCACATACACTGTGGTGGGGGACACCCAGTCGAAGGTGCTGGCCGAGGGGACGGCGTAGCGGCCGCTCAGGTTGGTGCCGTATATCTGCACCGTGATGAACCGGCCCTTGCTGTTGTCATAGGTCCAGGACTTGATTTGAATGGGGTAGTCGGTGTTGTTCCGGAACTTGAAGTCGGTCCCGCCGTCATACACGGTGGCGTCCATGCCGTCGGGCACGTAGCCCACGGCGAACTGGTGGCACCGGCGCTCCACGATCTCCAGGGTGGTGTGGAGGATGGCGTGGTAGAGGGTGGAGGAGGTCTGGCACACGCCGCCCCCCGGCTGCATCTCTGACCGGCCGCCCACATAGACCGAGCCCAGCTTATAGCCGTTGGCCACGGACCGGGGGCCCGTGGTGTCGTTGTAAGAAAAGACCTCGCCGGGCAGCAGGATCACGTCGTTGCAGGAGCTGGCGGACAGGCTGACGTTATACAGCCGGCTGGCCACGCCGCCCACCTGGCTGGTGGCTTCGCCCAGAAGGTCGGCGAACAGCCGCCCCCCCAGGTCCTCCTTGGTCACCTTGGGCTGGGTCAGGGTGACGGGGATGGAGAAGGTCTCGCCCCCCTTGGCGGCGCTGTAGGCCCGTTTCAGCTCCTGGACGTCAAAGTCCACCCCCACCGTGTGGTCGGTGATCTCCATGCTTTCCAGGTCCAGGGACGCGTCTTTGGGCTCTGTGTACACCTCCCGGTGGATGGCGTCGAAGTCCGGCTCCTCCTGATTGCCCTGCTGGGCGCTGAGGGCAAGCTCCCTCTGTACCGCCTTCTTCTGGCTGATCCGCTGGACATAGGCCTCCTGGAGGGCTTCCTGGGTGTCGGCCCGGACCTGCTCCCAGTCCACCATGGCGATGGGCGCGCCCTTGGTCATCACCAGCTTGTCGCCCTCGATCTGATAGGGGTGGTCCTCCGATGCGGCGGCCACTGCCTTCTCCATGTCGGTGAGGAAGCCGTCCAGGGACTGATCCCCCTCCTCCAGGGCCAGGGGCACCTGGCTGGACGCGCCCAGCATGTGGCTGGCCAGCTGGAACCCGGCGGTCAAAAAGTTTTCATGTCCGATCTGTTGGGCATTGCTGACGCTCTGCTCCACATCCACCGCCAGAGAACCGGCGTTCAGCGTCCGGCTGACGCCCTCATAGGCCAAGGTGAAGTCGATGTCCCGGCCCGCGTCCTCCACGGCGGTCTTCACCACCTCATGGGCCTGCTCCGCCGACATATTCGACACGTCCACGCCGGCCACCGACACGTTGGGCAGAATGGCTTCCCGGCCGCTGGCCCAGGCGCAGACGCCAATGTAGGCCGCCGCCAATACTCCCACCACCGTCCCGGTAATGATCCAGGGCAGCTTTCCGCCGCCCTCCTTTTTTGCTACACGCTGTCCTTCCATCGCGCTCTCTTCCTCCTGTCCGGCCTGAAAACCCTGTTTCCGCCGCGTTTTTCGGGCCGTCTGAATCAAAACTCCCCACATATATGAAATGCCACATACTATGCTAATCATATATTATAGCACGAGCCAAGCTTGAAATAATTACAGAATAGTTACAACTCCTTTGAAAATCTCCCCAGTCCTTTCTTTTTTCTCCAGGGAAAAGGGGTGGGGCCATTTACATTTTTATTCCGGCGCGGTATGATATAGGAGTCCTGTCCAAGCGCCGGACTGTTCTTCATGGAATTTTAAGAAAAAATCAATTCCCTTTTGGGAAATTTCTTGGTATAGTATAGCTATAACGATTTGGGGGGTACACAATGTCTGTCTATCAGGGAAATCCAAGCCCGAAAAATGGCGATGGGATATACTGGCTCATCGCGCTGGGGCTGATCTTTACCGGCGTCGCCGCCCCGGTGGGGGTGCTGATGATCGTCATGAAGCTGCTGGGAGGGGGCAGAAAGCGCCAGCAGGGCCGCCACCCATACTACCAGAAGCAGTATGGCCAGGACCGGGTAGGGGCCCGCACCGCCTTTGAGCCGCCCGCCTGGGAGGAGTCCGCCGCCCCCGCCTGGGAGGAGCCGGCCCCCAAGAAGGCCGCCAAGTCCAAAAAGAAGAAAAAGCCCGGCCGGGACCTGATCGCCGAGATGGATAAAACGGGCAAAAGCTGGGCCATCGCCGGGGCGGCCACCGCCGCCGGCTGCCTCATCGGCTTCATCGGCAGCGTGGGCGAGCCGCTGTACTGGCTGTTCAACGGCGATTTCGCCTTTTTCATCGAGGGGCTCATGGAGCTCATGGTGCTGCCCTGCATCGCCGCCGCCGGGCTGGGCGGCCTGTGGGCCGGACTGCGCAAGCGCAAGCAGGCCAGCCGGTTCCGCAGCTATCTGGCCATGATCGGCCGGCAGAGTTCGGTGTCCATCTCCGCCCTGGCTTCCGCCACCGGGCTGTCCCCCAGCAAGGTGCGGGACGATTTGGCCGACATGCTGGACGACGGCCTGTTCCCCCAGGGCTTCCTGGACTACGGCGGCGACCGGCTGGTCCTCTCAGGCGAGGGCGTGGCCGACCGCGCTCCGGAACAGCCCGCCCCTCCCCCGTCCGCCCGTGAGGACGAGAACGCCATTTTGGCCGAGATTAGGGCGGTGAACGACGCCATCGACAACGAGAAGATGTCCGCCCAGATCAACCGGATTGGGGTCATCACCGCCAAAATCCTGGAGTACCAGAAGACCCACCCGGAGCGCGCCCCCCAGCTCCACAGCTTCCTGAGCTACTACCTGCCCACCACCCTGAAAATCCTCCGGGCCTACGGCCAGCTGGAGGACCAGGAGGTGTCCGGCCAGAACATCACCGCCGCCATGAAGCGCATCGAGGGGATGATGGATAAGGTGGTGGAGGGCTTCGAGAAGCAGCTGGACCTCCTCTTTCAGGGGGACGCCATGGACATCACCACCGATGTGGAGGTGCTGGAGCGGATGCTGGCCAAGGACGGCCTGTCCGACCAGCCGGGCCTGACACTGGGGCTGTAAGAGCCTGTTTAATATCTTTCAGCACGCCGCTTGATGGGCCTTTTGCCGTCATACCGCGTTAAATTTTCTTGCAATACATCCAGTATTCCTGCGAAAATTTGCCTTGTCTGACGGCAA
>JAAWNI010000086.1 GCA_022798855.1 Lawsonibacter sp.
GCAGATGGCTGTCATCATGTCCAAGCTGCTCAACCTGGACTACAACTACTACCAGGGCACCAACCCCTTTAGCGATGTGCCCGCCTGGGCCGCCCCCTACGTGGCCGCCTGCGCCGCCAACGGCATCACTTCCGGCATCGGCGGCGGGATGTACGGCGCCGGCCAGAACGTGAACGCCGTCCAGGCCGCCCTGATGATGCTGAAGGCCCTGGGCTACTTCCAGTATCAGCAGGACTTCGGCGACAGCTATGTGCTGGCCACCGTGAAGCAGGCCACCGAGGTCGGCCTGTTTAACCAGATCGACTCCAACGCCCAGTCCGCCCTGACCCGCAACGAGGTGGCTCAGATGGCCCTGAACGCCCTGAAGTCCGACCTGGTGCGCTTCACCGGAGACGTGGGCACCAAGATCCCCACCGCCAACGGCGAGATCGTGGTGGGCTACAAGTCCGAGTACACCCCCCGGACCAGCACCGACCCCAAATACAACCGTCTGATCGACAACAAGCACTCCTCCGACATCGACCACAGCGGCCAGTACTACTGCCAGCTGGGCGAGGAGCTGTACAACGGCGATCTGGTCCAGCGGTACGACTCCGACATCTTTGAGCGTCCCAGCTACACCTGGACCTACAAGACCGAGCTGATCGGCACCTACGTGGACAAGGCCAAGCTGCTGGCCAGCTACACCAGCGGCGTCAGCGGCCGGACCCTGTACGACCTGCTGAACAACATCACCCTGCGTGACTATGATCTGGAGGTCTATGTGGACGGCCACGCGGCCGGCGAGAGCGACTATACCCAGTATGGCTACGACTCCACCGATGAGGATATCGCTGTCAACGATCTGGTCCGCTCCAACACCGACAGTGTGGGCGCCACCGCCGACGGCGTGCTCACCGAGGTCTATCTGGACCGTGACAACGAGATCATCACCATCGCCTCCATCCACACCTGGCTGGCCCAGGGCGTCTCCGCCTACAGCCAGACCCGTGAGAACGCCACCATGAAGATCTACATGACCACCGCCGACGGCACCAACAAGACCGTCAACGTGGACGACGTGCCCGAGGTGGAGGGCGTGGCCGCCGATGCTTTCTATCTGGTTCGGATGTCCGACAAGGACACCAAGAAGCTGGAGGTCGTGGACATCGCTGAGCCCGAGATTCTGTCCGAGAGCACCATCACCAAGTTCTCCAACGGCAAGAAGAACAACATCGACGCGGATTATCCCAACAGCCTGACCATCGACGGCGTGGATTACAAGGACAGCGACCGCGCCATCTACGACGCCGACACCCTGGACACCTATGACAAGGACCTGCTTGCCACCAACACCTACAACGTGTACATGGACAAGTACGGCTACTTCATCGGCATCGACCTGTGCGAGGGCACCAAGCAGTATGTCTTCATCACCGGCTACGACATGCGCAACAGCAACCTGTCCATCAAGAGCGCTGAGGCCGCCGGCATTTTCCTGGATGGCACCATGGAAACCATCACCGTCAACGTGAAGGACACCAACAAGAACATCCAGAGCATGGTCTACGGCGGTTCCACCAGCAACTGGGAGAACCCCAAGGCCGCCGGCATTGAGGGCAGCAACGCTAAGGCTTACTATCAGCAGTGGGCCACCCACAAGAGCGATGGCGTGTACCTGCTCAACCGCTGGTACACCTACACCGAGAGCAACGGCGTGTACACCCTGAAGCCCTGCGTGGACAAGAACGGCGTAGCCATGATGCTGGCCGCCAAGACTCTGGATGAGGGCACCGCCGACGAGCAGACCATGAAGCTGAACTGCTCCAAGCTGCGCCTGGACGGCGTTGAGGACAGCCTCGACCCCAGCAAGCAGGGCGACCTGCTGATGGGCGAGTCCATGACCTACACTAAGGGTGATAAACCTGACGCCAATCGTATTCTGTCCGGCCACCGGGCTTACGGCGAGGATGACTCCGTGTTCATCACCGTGAGCGTGGACGACGTCAGCGCCACTGCCGGCACCGGCCTGAAGGTCACCAAGGCCATTACCGACGTGAACGGCGTGTATACCGGCGTTCAGGACGTGGACATCATCACCAAGACCAGCAACCGCATCGTGGGCAACTACTACAAGGAAGATGGCAAGACCCCCGCTAATCCCAATAAGAAGGATGATAAAGACTCTCACTGGATCGAGGCTGCCGAGCCCTACACCAGCTCCAGCTATGTGGCTGAGAATGCCTACGCTGTGTATGACAAGAACAACTTCATCATCGGCGCTGTCATCCTGGGCGAGGCCGAGGGCAACAACGCCACCAAGGCTTACATCATTGACCCCGTGAAGTACGAGCGCTATGCGAACGGCACCTACTACTGGCAGTTCGAGGCCGT
This sequence comes from Lawsonibacter sp., assembly GCA_022798855.1. GTDB lineage: Bacteria > Bacillota > Clostridia > Oscillospirales > Oscillospiraceae > Lawsonibacter. The sequence goes on from JAAWNI010000086.1 coordinate 2,374, forward strand.
CATCAACGGCGAGATCGTCAAGCAGGAAGCCGAGAGCAAGTTCGCCAGCACCATCGACACCATGCGCAACAACCAGTTCGAGGTCGTTGAGCTGCGCTACAACGCCGCCGGCGACGTGGTCACCGACGTCAAGGCCATGGACCGCACCGATACCGACGCGACCAGGCACCTGGATAAGATCTACGGCTATCCCTTCGGCGAGGTTCTGACCACCGGCCACAAGGTCGCCGACAACGAGAGCGTCTACGACGTGGTCCTGACCGGCAGCAAGACCGGCGCTACTGAGGGCGGCGTCAATTACACCGACTTCAAGTATGTGACCCGTCCCCGCAGCAACAACCAGGAGCACAACTTCGTGAACGGCAGCAGCCTGATCGAGAACCGCTTCAAGACCACCAATGAGGGCACCCTGCGGCTCCAGGGCCGTACCATGTACGTCCAGGACGGCCAGCACGACTACGGCATCGACTTCGTGACCGGCGCCAAGGCCGTTGTCCGCCAGAGAGAGGGCAATGTCGCCGAGGATAAGCTGAGTTGGGAGACCCGCGCTTACAGCTCCGTCCAGGAGGCCATCGACAGCCTGGGCGACGCCAATCCCAGCACCCTGGGCACTAAGGAGTTCAAGGGCATCATCACCGCCGTTCTGGACAGCCGCGGCGTGGCTGAGTGGATCGTGTTCTACTCCGACACCCCCGTGGATACCAAGAGCAACAACGTCGACCTCACCTCCACCATGAAGGTAAAGATCAACGTCCGCTTCGGCACCACCGGCGAGGCCGTGTTCTGGGATTGGTACTATGCTCCCAAGCCCACTACTGGCGACATGGCCATCATCCCCACTCCCGATGCCATCAAGAACGTCGCCACCATCGTGCCGGGCTGGAAGGTCGTTGAAACCAGCGGCATCCCCACCGTTTGGGATAAGAAGGCCGAGGGCAAGGAAGTTACCTTCACCTACGTCGAAACCGCGGTTGGCGCTGTTGACGAGACGGTTGGGAAGATCGAAGACAAGAACGGCGAACAGATTTCCGGCGGAGCCGACCGCACCGCAGCCAAAAAGGCGGTTGAAGAGCTGCTGAACGGCCTTGCCGGGGAGGGCGTCTCTGTCAAGGTGACCGTGGTTAACTACACCGCCCCCACCGTTGGCGTGAAGGGCTTCATCCAGGTCAAGGCCACCGTGACCAAGGGCAGCACGACTGTTGAAGTTCAGGACCTGGAGTTCATTCTGGACGCTCTGACTGAAAACGACGCGGATAAGGCCGCAGCCGACGCCGCCGCCAACAAGGCAAACGTTGAGGCTGTCAAGAACGGCAATGTGACCTCCGGCGTCACCACATCCATTGCCGGACGTAATATCACCGTCACTGGCGAGGCTACATGCACAGATGCCGAAAAGGACAATGCCCAGTATGGCTTTGGTGCAGACAGTAAGTGGAAAAAGGGGAACAGCATCCTGATTGGCGTGGGCCTGTACGCTCCCAAGGTGTTGGGTACTGGCGATAAGGCGGACACGAATATCATTGAGGGTCTTGCCGCTACTGTCACCTTCGGCGGCTCCACTGGGAAGAAGAACGCCTATGTTATGGAAAGGGCAGATGGGAACAAGGACTATAAAGGCCTTCTGACCTACGTTCCCATCCCCGTTGTGGACGGCAAGGGCACTACCCAGACCTACACTGTCCAGTGGTACATGAACGCTACCGTTGAGAACATGGAGCTGAAATCCGGCACGCCGATTGGCGACGCCAAGACCTTTACCATTGACGCCAGCGGCGCGACTCTTGAGATTACACAGTAATCAGTAGAGACGCTTGGCTTCTCCTGTGCGTGCAGTAACCATCGCGAAAGGCCCCCGGTTTTGCCGGGGGCCTTTCCCTGCGCTCACTAATCCGCCGCCAGCAGGGCGGTGACATAATAGACCACGTCCCGGGCATTTAGCTGATAGGCCGCGAACGGGGTGCCCGTGGTGACGAGATACCAGGACGCGGTAGCTCCATTCCAGGTCAGGCGGTTCATGTCGTCAGAACCGGCATTGTAGAGGCTCCCACTTTGGGGGAGGAGAAAGCTTGGTTTGCCGCTTCCGCTGTCGATCATCGCGAACACCGGCCTCTTGGGGAACGTGAGGGATGTGGGGTGGTCCGGCCCGACGGTGCCAGTGCCCTTGTAGGTGGTGGTCCAGACCTGGCAGTTGCCCAGCTTGGCAAGCTGGGCGGCGTGGGCGGACAGAGTTGATGCCTGAGCCGCCAGGGCGGCGTCGATTTTGGCGTTGTCGGCGTTGAAATCCTCCATCTGGATGCGGTCGGATTTCGACCATTGTGAGAGTCCGTAATTGGGTGTTTGATTGCTAGGCATGTTGTTTTCCTCCTTCGATTGATTGGATTGTTGTAGGGGCGGACATTGTCCGCCCGCTGTTGTACGATAGGCCCGGTAAATACGGGCGCACAACGTGCGCCCCTACAGAGCGGCCCTTGGGAGCACCCAAAGCCTCCCTTGTTAAAGGGAGGGGGACCGCCGCCGTAGGCGGTGGTGGAGGGATTCCCTATCAACGGAGCATTTTCGATTTTCGGAATCCCCCCGCCCCTGCGGGGCACCCCCCTTTAACAAGGGGGGCACTCCTTCGCGGAAGCCTGCCGTCCCTGCGTGGTGTCCCTTGGGAGCACCCAAAGCCCCCCTTGTCAAAGGGGGGAGGGCCACGAAGTGGCGGGGGGATTCCCTACCAAGTGTGGTGGGCAGCCCCTCAAAATTGTACGTTTCCATACATTTAATGGAAATGGCGCGTTGTCATGCCCTTTTGTTCTTGCAATCAAGGCGGGATTGGGATATGATGGTACTATCAACAACCGAAGGGGGCCCATCTATGCGGGACGGTTTTATTAAAGTGGCGGCGGGGACGCCTAAAATCAAAGTGGCGGACTGCGGGCACAACGCGGGGCAGATCATCGCCCTGATGCAGGCGGCGGCGGGCCAGGGGGTAAAGGTGCTGGCTCTGCCCGAGCTGTGCGTCACGGGCTACACCTGCGGCGACCTGTTTTTACAGGACACCCTGCTCCAGGGGGCGGAGGACGCCCTGGCCCGCATTTTGGAGGAAACAAAGGAGCTGGACATGCTCACCGCCGTGGGCCTGCCGGTGCGCAATAAGTGGGACCACAAGCTCTACAACTGCGCGGCGGTGCTCTGCAAGGGCGAGCTGCTGGGCCTGGTCCCCAAGACCTATATCCCCAACTATGGAGAGTTCTACGAGGGGCGCTGGTTCACCTCCGGGGCGGAGCTGGACACTATGGTGGAGCTGTGCGGACAGAACGCCTCCCTTTCCATCAACGTGGTCTGGGAATGTGAAACTATGCCCAATCTGGTGGTGGGCGTGGAGATATGCGAGGACCTGTGGGCTGCTCAGCCGCCCTCGACCGCCTTGGCCCGGGCTGGGGCCACCTTGATTTTGAATCTGTCCGCGTCCAACGAGCTGGCGGGCAAGGCGGCCTACCGCCGCTCCCTGGTGGCGGGGCAGTCGGGCCGTCTGGTGTGCGGCTACGTCTACGCCGACGCCGGGGAGGGGGAGTCCACCACCGACCTGGTTTTCGCTGGACACAACATGGCCGCGGAAAATGGGGCGGTCCTGGCGGAAAAGCGGTTTGAAAACGGGCTGGCCATCAGCGAGGTCGACGTGGATAAGCTGGTGTTTGAGCGCCGGAGGATGAACACCTTCGCCCCACCCAGGCGCGACCCCATGTTGGAAGCCCACGCCATCGGCATTGGCCGCGCGTCCTTCTCCCTGGAGCTGGAGGACGCCGCCCTCACCCGGCCCGTGGTGAAAAACCCCTTTGTCCCAGAGGAGTCCGGGGACCGGCGGGAGCGGTGTGAGGAGATTTTCACCATCGCCGCCCTGGGGCTGAAAAAGCGGCTGGAGCACACCGGTGCCTCCTGCGCGGTGGTGGGGCTGTCCGGCGGGCTGGACTCCACCCTGGCCCTGCTCATCACCGCCCGGGCCTTCGACATGCTGGGCCGGCCCCGCAGCGATATCCTGGCCGCCACCATGCCCTGCTTCGGCACCACCAGCCGCACCAAATCCAACGCCCAAATCCTGGCCGAGCGCGTCGGCGCCGGCTTCCGCACCGTGGACATCGGTGAAGCGGTGCGGGTCCACTTCCGGGACATCGGCCAGTCCATGGAGGACCTGTCGGTCACCTTTGAGAACGGACAGGCCCGGGAGCGCACCCAGGTGCTGATGGACCTGGCCAACCAGCGTGGGGGGCTGGTCATCGGCACCGGCGACCTCAGTGAGCTGGCCCTGGGCTGGGCCACCTACAACGGCGACCACATGTCCATGTACGGGGTGAACGGCTCCATCCCCAAGACCCTGGTGCGCCACCTCACCGCCCACGCCGCCGCCCAGGCGGAGGAGTCCGACCCAGAGCTGGCCGCCGTCCTCCGGGACATCCTGGACACCCCCGTCTCCCCCGAGCTGCTCCCCCCCAAGGAGGGGGAGATTGCCCAGAGGACCGAGGACCTGGTAGGCCCCTACGAGCTCCATGACTTCTTCCTGTACTACGCCGTCCGCTGGGGCTTCGGGCCCAGGAAGGTGTTCCGCCTGGCCCTGGCCGCCCTGGGGGCGGACTACAGCCGGGAGATTATCCTGAAATGGCTGAAAAACTTCTACCGCCGCTTCTTCGCCCAGCAGTTCAAGCGCTCCTGCCTGCCCGACGGCCCCAAGGTGGGCTCCCTGGCCCTCTCCCCCCGTGGAGACTGGCGGATGCCCTCCGACGGGGTGGACGCCCTGTGGATGAAGGAGCTGGAAACCCTCTGAAAACAGACGAAGCCCCCGCCAGTTGGCGGGGGCTTTTTTCAATCAAATAACTCATGTATTTTACAGTGGAGCGCCTTAGCCAGCCTGCAAGCGTCATCTACCATCATTTCCTCGGGCAAAATATTCTGCTCCAACTGCTCCAGCATATCCAGTGAAACGCCGCTCTCTTCTGCCAGTTCTTCCAGATTTTGCCCCCGACGCGCCCGAAACCGCCTTATGTTGGTGAAGAATTTAAGTTCATCTTCTTCTCTGCTCATAGCGTTTATCACCTCGTAAAATAGTTTACTTCAATTTATTGTAAAAGTCAATACAACAATTTGAAGTAAGCTATACTTGCAGCGAGGTGATATTGATGTATACAATATATCCGAGAATACGGGGGCTTCGGGAAGATTCCGATTTAAACCAGACCGAGATTGCAATCCAGCTGGGATGCTCCCAACAGACATATAGCAACTATGAGCTTGGGCATCGCATTATTCCACCCGAAATTTTGATTTCCCTTGCCAAAATTCACAGTACCAGTACAGATTATTTGCTTGGCCTCACCGATGTGCGGGAGCCCTATCCGCAAGCAAAATAAAGGAATTGAAATATCCTCATAAATCTGATACTACTAAACAGAATCCCCCTGCCCCTCCGGGGCACCCCCCTTTAGCAAGGGGGGCTTGGTGCTTGAAGGCCCCGGTCCTGCTCCAAAGGCCCCCTTGTTAAAGGGGGCTGGCAGCGGCGTAAGCCGCTGACTGGGGGATTCCAGTTCATTTAAGACTTTCCTTAAACGAAATCCCCCCGCAGGGGGGCGGGGGGAGGGAAACATAGTAAAAAACCTCTGCGTTACTCCCTCAGCCACCGCCTGCGGCGGTGCCAGCTCCCTCAAAGAGGGAGCCTATGAGGACGATGGAGCGTTTTTCGACAAGCTGAGCCCCCGCCAGCCGGCGGGGGCTTTTTGCTGTTTAATATCCCAATCCTGTTCGAATATGTTCCATCGTCTGTTCATCAAATTGATAGCTGAAATCTCGAATTCCAATAGTAGAGCCTTTTTTCCGGTAGATCCACATCACAGCGGAATCCCTCATCGCGGCTTTCAGCGTGTATTTTTTACCTGGACGCCCCTTCAAATAGACAATATCCTTTACCTCCGAATAGGGCACCCGCTTCTGATCCACAATTACACCCTTTTCGTAAAAGCGGGCGCTGCCGTTTCCCCGTTTCTTGGGGATGGCAACAACCAGCTTGCCAAACTCCTGGTCCGCTTCGCCCTGGGCCAAGGGGCCGTTCCACTCCAGAACATACTCGCCGCCGTGGCGCTTGCGCTGTTCCTCCACATTTTCCTGACGTTTTGCCCGTCCGGCGTAAAAGGCCTTAAAGTACAACACCGTAAAGACGATAAACGCGGCTATGATTGCCAGAAAAAAGAACATCGGGAATAAATCAGATAAATTCATCATGTTTGCCCCTCTCTAAAATTGGTTTATTCAGCGCTGCCAGCATATTATATAACATTTTGTTTTGCCAGTCAAGATAACAAAATGTTTTATCTATACTTTTTTGCAGAACCTAATTTTGAGAGGAGCTGCACAGATGTATAGACGGATACGCGACATGAGGGAGGACAATGACCTGTTTCAAAAGGATTTGGCAAAATATCTACAGTGCAGCCAGGTGAGCTATTCCCACTATGAATTGGGAAAACGGGATATCCCGACGGATGTGCTCATTCGATTGGCGGCGTTCTATCACACCAGCACCGACTACCTTTTGGGTCTGACCGATGTGCGGGAGCCCTATCCGCAAGCAAAATAAAGG
>JAAWNI010000087.1 GCA_022798855.1 Lawsonibacter sp.
CAGTAGGGGCGGATATCATCCGCCCGCAAGGTGACGCGGCACAGCCCTTCCGGACGGGCGGGTATTACCCGCCCCTACAAAATCACTGTTGGTAATTTATAGCAGGATCCAAAATTGCTGACAAAGGCGCTCCGTAGGGTGCGGCGACCCGGCGCGCCATTTGCGGCAGGACGGCGGGCCGAGGTCGTCCCGCCCTACATTTGCCAGCAATTCTGATGATTGCTATAGAAGATTGCTATAATTGGCGCGCTCTGTAGGGGCGGACAATGTCCGCCCCTACATAAAAATCCCCGAATCGGACATTCCCGATGTGGCAGGGGGCGAAAAAATATTTTGCTTACCCTATTGACAAACGGCGGAAAAGCGTTATACTGTGCATATGGTATATATACACTAAATTCAACATGACAGTGACGGGGCACCGGCGCGAGACCAGCGCGCGGCTTGCAGTCAGTCCCCTCTCCGCTGTTGAAAGGCAGGCCAAATGGATATTATATTAAGTAACGCCAGCGGAAAGCCCATCTATGAGCAGATCACCGACCAGGTCAAGGAACAGATCATGGCCGGGGCTCTGTCGGCGGGGGACGCCCTGCCCTCCATGCGGCTGCTGGCCAAGGAACTGCGTATTTCCGTGATTACCACCAAGCGGGCCTACGAGGAGCTGGAGCGGGACGGCTTTTTAGAGAACGTCCCAGGCAAGGGCTGCTTTGTGGCTCCCCAGAACCGGGAGCTGCTGCGGGAGGCCCAGCTAAGAAAGGTTGAAGAGAAGCTCTCCCAGGCGGTGGAGGAGGCCCGAAAGGGGGCCTTCCCCCTGGAGGAGCTCCACGAAATGCTTGACATACTGTATAAAGGTGATGAATTATGAAAAATTGTATTCAAATCAGGGGGCTGTGCAAGTCCTACGGGGATTTCTCTCTGAAAAACATTGACCTGGCCCTCCCGGGCGGCTCCATTCTGGGGCTGATCGGCGAGAACGGCGCGGGTAAGACCACCACCATCAAGTGCATCCTGAACCTGATCCACCGGGACGCGGGTGAGATCACCGTCCTGGGCTATGACAACGTCCGGGAGGAGCGGCTGGCCAAGCAGGACATCGGGCTGGTGCTGGACGAGTGCTTCTTCCCCGCCGCCCTCCGCCCCCTGGACGTGGGAAAAACCCTGGCCCCCGCCTACAGAGAGTGGGACCAGAAGCTGTTTCGGGACTACCTGGGCAAATTCGGTCTGCCGGAAAAGAAACTCATTAAGGAGTTCTCCCGGGGCATGAAGATGAAGCTGTCCCTGTCTGCCGCCCTGGCCCACCACCCCAAGCTGCTGATTCTGGACGAGGCCACCGCCGGCCTGGACCCGGTGGTCCGGGACGAGATCCTGGACGAGTTCCTGGGCTTCATCGGAGACGAGGACCACGCCATCCTCATGTCCAGCCACATCACCTCCGACCTGGAGAAGGTGGCCGATTACATCGCCTACATCCACCAGGGCCAGGTGGTGCTGTCCGCCGCCAAGGACGCCATTCTGGACTCCTACGGCCGGGTGGGCTGTACCGCCGCCCAGCTGGAGAACATCGACCCCCGGGACGTACTGCACACCCGGAAGGGGGCTTTCGGCTGTGAGGCCCTGGTGGCCGACCGGGTGGCCTTCAGCCGCAAGTACCCCATGCTCCTGGTGGAGCGGACCACTCTGGAAGACATCATGCTCTTTGTGGGGAAAGGAGAAACAAAATGACCGGATTGATTACGAAGGACTTTCTTGTGATGCGCAAGATGCTGCGATCTTATCTGCTTGTGATTGTCGTTTACACCATTCTCGCCTACCTGGACTTCTTTGACTACAGCTTTATCATCACCTTTGTTCAGGTAGCCCTGTCCGTACTGCCTATCTCCGCCTTCGCCTACGACGAACAGTCCAAGTGGGACCGGTACGCCATGTCCCTACCCCTGGGGCGGAGCCGGGTGGTGGGGGCCCGGTATCTCTTCGTGCTGCTGCTCACCCTGTTCACCGTAGCGTTCGGGCTGGCGGGCACCGCCCTGCTGTATCTGGCCCATCAGGCGGACTTCCTTGAGATGTTTGTCATCCTGATGGTGTCCTCCGCCATCGGCCTGCTGATTCCCACCATCCTCCTGCCGCTGAGCTACAAGCTGGGGGCGGAGCGGGCCCGGCCCTATCTGTACGCCATTATTTTCATCCCTGTCATCGCCGTGGTGCTGCTGGCCAAGGCCGGGGTGCTGGACATGTCCATGCTGAAGGGGATGGACCTCCTCGCCCCCACCGCCCTGGCGGGGAGAGCGGTCCTGCTCCCCCTGGCCGGGCTGGTCGGGCTGTTTATCTCCTACCTCATCTCCTGCTGGGTGGCGGCGGGCAAGGAGTATTGACATGAGGGCCGCTGTGCTCCTCCTCTGGGCCGGCTGCCTGTATGCCATCACCCGGTCGGTCTGCTGCCTGCTCTGGATGGCCAGCCCCCGGAGGCAGCTGCTGACGCTGGCCGTCCTGGCCCTGGCCGCCCTCAGCGCCCACAAGCCAGAGGAAAACACCTCCCGCCGGGAGCGGCAAGGAAATTGAAACAGACGCAGGGGCGGCCAAAGGCCGCCACCCCTCTGGGAGGGGGGGCGCGGCGCAGCCGCGCCGTGGGGAGCCTCTTGTCTTGAGCTGTTTTGGGTCACGGCCCCCCCGCCGCCAGAGGACGGCGCGCCGGGGTCGTCGCGCCCTACAGATTTCCTGGAAAGGGAATCCCCCCGCCACCGGGTTCCACCCGGCGGCCCTCCCCCCTTTAACAAGGGGGGCTTGGGTGCTTGAAGGCCCCGGTCCTCCTCCAAAAGGCCCCCTTGTTAAAGGGGGCTGGCAGCGGCGTAAGCCGCTGACTGGGGGATTCTTTTACTCTGAGCTGTTTCGGGCCATGGAATCCCCCGCCTCCAGAGGACGGCGCCATATACAGATACCCCCTGATGTAGTTCTCTTTTCCTACATCAGGGGGCGTTTATTTACGTTTTCCGCTCCCGCATGGGGGCGATCTCCTTGTGGTAGACCCAGGACAGGAACAGGGTGCACAGCGCGACGGCGAAGGACTCCGCCAGGGGGAAGGCCCACCACACGGCGGACAGCCCGCCCAGCCTGGACAGCAGGAAGGCCCCCGGCAGCAGAATCACCAGCTGGCGGACAATGGCCACGACCAGCGACAGGACGCCGTGGCCCAGGGCCTGGAACACAGACATGCTGACCACGCAGACACCGGCGAACAGGAAATGGAAGGAGATGATGCGCAGGGCGGGCACACCGATGGCCAGCAGGTCGCCGGCGTCCTCGCCGTCGGCCTCGAACAGGCTGAGGAACACGTCCGGGAACAGCCGGAACAGAACGAAGCCCACCGCCATGATGCCTATGGCGTAGAGGAGGGCCAGCCGGACGGTTTTGATGATCCGCTCCGGCTTCCGGGCCCCGTAGTTGTAGGCCACAATGGGGACCATGCCGTTGTTCAGGCCGAAAATGGGCATAAAAATGAAGGATTGGAGCTTGAAGTAGATGCCGAACACCGCCGTGGCGGTGGAGGTAAAGGCGATCAAGATCTGGTTCATGCCGAAGACCATCACCGAGCCGATGGACTGCATGACGATGGAGGGCAGGCCCACGCTGTAGATGCCCCGGATAATCTCACGGCTGGGCCGCAGGCCGGCAAAGGACATCTGGAGCTCCGGGTTGTGGGTCAGGGACAGGTAGAGCCCCATCAGCCCGCCCACGATCTGCCCGGCCACGGTGGCCACGGCGGCCCCCGCCACCTCCAGCCGGGGGAAGCCAAACAGGCCGAAAATCAGTATGGGGTCCAAAATCAGGTTGATGACGGAGCCCGTGCCCTGGATGATCATGGCGTACACCGTCCGGCCGGTGGCCTGGACCAGCCGCTCGGTGGCCACCGACAGGAAAATCCCCATGCTGCACCCGGCGATGATGGTCAGATAGTCTACGCCGTAGGAGACGATGCCGGGGATGTCGGTCTGGATGGTGTAAAACAGCCGGGCGCAGGTCAGGCCCAGGACGGTGAACACCAGGCCGCTGGCCATCTCCAGCAGAAGGCCGTTCATGGCGGTGCGGTTGGCCCGGGTGAAGTCCTTCTGCCCCAGGCTGCGGGACAGCAGGGCGTTGATGCCTACGCCGGTGCCCACCGCCACAGCGATCATCAGATTCTGCACCGGAAAGGCCAGCGATACCGCGTTCAGGGCGTCCTGGCTCAGCTTGGCCACAAAAAAGCTGTCCACAATGTTGTAACAGGCCTGGATCAGCATGGAAATAATCATGGGCAGCGCCATGTTCAGCAGCAGCTTGTTCTCCGGCATAACGCCCATCTTGTTCTCTTGCGCGGGTTGTGACAACTGAAATTCCTCCTTTTTCGTCTCTTTTTGTACAAGAAACCATTATAGAGGAATCAAATTTTTATGTCAATGGCGGTTTGCACAGTTTTTTGCCATCTGCTTCGCGATATTGAGCAAGGCGTTTAACGCTTCCTCCCTTTGACGGCTGTCCGCTCTGGCTTCTTGGCCCAGCTGGGCCAGTATGCCCTCCAGCCAACGGATCAGGTCGCCGTCCATATCTTCCAGCGACTGTATCGGCCCACTTTCAGCGTTTTCCGAGCCGACGGCATAGGCCGAGCCACACCCGATGCCGCCGGCGGCAAATGCCCCAATGTCGATGTCCAGAACCCGCCACCCTTTATATCCCAGCCGCATCGCGTCAAAACGCGACAACGCGCCTTTTTCAATCAGGTTGTCCAGAAAGGAGTCGTACTGGTCCCGCGTCATGCTGCGGGGATTATATTTGTCAGCCAGTTCCGCAATCTCCTGATCGGACAATTTGGCGCGGACAGGCGCTTCCGGCCCATGCGCATCGCGGCCGCTGGACTGCGATGTGCCGGCCTTGCTGGCCGTATTCCGCATAATCTCACCAAAATTTGTTGCATGCCAGGTTCCGTCAGCCCTCTGAGTCAAATTCAGTTTTGCGTTGAAAGGCGTACCGTTGCGAAATGCTATGGCATTCAGAGTAATATCCATAAAATCTATACTCCTTTTTATAAGCCGATCTCCTTATCGTAAAGATTTGACTTCCCTATCAGATTGTATATCGGCGCGGGGCTGGAAAAATTAACAATACTTCCCGGCAAACACAAAACTTGTCCTTTTTTGCATTGACTTCTCCCCCGCGATTCAGTATGATAAAGGATATCTTGATTTTCACACAAAAGGAGATACAGACCATGCTCACCCTGGAATCCTTCAAAGCCGCCCGCAGCGTTTTGCAGGGCGTTCTGCGGCCCACGCCGCTGATCCACTCCCCCTACCTGTCCAAAAGCTGCGGAAACTCCGTCTATCTCAAGCCGGAAAACATGCAGGTCACCGGGGCCTACAAGCTCCGGGGGGCCTACTATAAAATCAGCACCCTCTCCCAGGAGGAGAAAGAGCGGGGGCTGGTGACGGCCTCCGCCGGCAACCACGCCCAGGGGGTGGCCTACGCCGCCCAGGCCGCCGGAGTGGCGGCCACCATCGTCATGCCCACCACCACCCCCCTGGTGAAGGTGAACAACACCAAAGACTACGGGGCCAAGGTGGTCCTCCACGGCGAGGTCTTTGACGACGCCGCCGAGCTGGCCGCCCAGCTCTCTCAGGAGCAGGGGCTCACCTACGTCCACCCCTTCAACGACCTGACCCTGGCCACCGGCCAGGGCACCATCGCCTATGAGATCTTCCAGGACCTGCCCGACGTGGACGCCATCCTCATCCCCATCGGCGGGGGCGGCCTGGCCGCCGGGGTGTCCACCCTGGCCAAGCTCCTCAACCCCCATGTGGAGGTCATCGGCGTGGAGCCTACCGGGGCGGCGTCCATGAAGGCCAGCCTGGAGGCGGGCCATGTGGCCACCCTCCCCGCCGCCACCACCATCGCCGACGGCGTGGCGGTGAAGACCCCCGGCGACCTGGTCTTCCCCTATGTACAGAAAAACGTGGACCGGGTGCTGGCCATTGACGACAGAGAGCTGGTGGACGCCTTCCTGGACGTGATGGAGCGGCACAAGATGGTGGTGGAGAACGCCGGCCTTCTCACCGTGGCCGCCCTGCGCCACCTGGGCTATGAGGGCAGAAACGTGGTTTCCGTGCTGTCCGGGGGCAACATGGACGTGATCACCATGTCCTCCCTGGTCCAGCACGGCCTGATCCAGCGGGGGCGCATCTTCACCTTTGCCGTCCAGCTCCCCGACCGGCCCGGCTCCCTGCTGGCGGTGGCCCAGATCCTGGCCGCCAACAACGGCAACGTCATCAAGCTGGAGCACAACCAGTTCGTCAACATCAACCGCCAGTCCGGCGTGGAGCTGCGGGTCACCCTGGAGGCCTTCGGCCATGACCATAAGGAGCAGATCCTCTCCGCCCTCCGGGCCCAAGGCTTCCAGGCCAAGGAGGCCGACACCGGGGAGATCTACACCTAAGAACCTGTATTCACAATCTCAAACGACCGTCTGAACGGTTCTTTTGCCGCCCTGCGGCGTTAAAAAATCTTGAAATACACAAAGGATTCCTGCGATTTTTTGCCTTGCTGGATGGCAAAATCTCTCATTCACCCGGCATTTTCGCTTATGAATACCGGTTCTAAGAGCCTGATTGGCATCTCCCCGCGCCAATCCAAACACGTCGAGATGCGAAACAGGCTCTGAGCTGTCCTCTGCCGCCCGCCGGAGGCCTGGACGGACTCCGGCAGACGGCTATCTGAAAGCGGCGGGCCGGCCGGGCCGGCGGGGATGGGTTTGGGCCGTGGGTCCGGCCTGGAGCGGTCCTCCCCAACCCGGGGCCTCCCTCCGCTGAGCTATCCTATGCGCCGGGGCTGTCCCCAGCGCCTGTCCATAAAAAGGAGGAGTTTGTTATGATTAAAATCGCGCCCTCGATCCTTTCCGCCGACTTCGCCAACCTGGAGCGGGACATCCAAGCGGCGTCCTCCGCCGACTACCTCCATGTGGACGTGATGGATGGCGCCTTCGTTCCCAACATCACCATAGGCGTGCCAGTGGTGCAGTCCATCCGGAAGTGTACCGATATGTTTCTGGATGTCCACCTGATGATTGAGAAGCCGGTGCGGTACATCGAAGCCTTCGCCAAGGCGGGGGCGGATTTGCTGTCCGTCCACCTGGAAGCCGACCACCCCACCCGGATCGCCGAGTCCCTGAAAACCATGGGGGAGTGCGGGGTGAAAAAGGCCGTGGCCCTGCGGCCCATCACAAAGGCCGAAGCCGTCCTGCCCTACATCGATCAACTGGACCTGGTGCTGGTGATGACGGTGGAGCCCGGTTTCGGCGGCCAGGCCTTTATGGAGGGCCAGCTGGAAACCATCCGCCAGGTCCGGGCCATCATCGACAAGTACAACCCCGCCTGCGAGCTGGAGGTGGACGGGGGCATCTCCCCCCAAACCGCCCCCTTGGCCACAAAGGCCGGGGCCAACGTGCTGGTGGCCGGCTCCGCCGTCTACGGCGCGGCCGATATCCCCGGGGCCATTCAGGCGCTGCGGAGCGTGTAGGGCGGGACGACCCGGCCCGCCGCCTAAAGAGAACGGATACCGCTAAAGAACGGCGCACCGGGGGCGTCGTGCCCTACAGATTTCCTGTAAACAGAATCCCCCCGCCCCCTGCGGGGCACCCCCCTTTAGCAAGGGGGGGCTTTGGGTGCTTGAAGGTTCCGATCCTGCTCCAAAGGCCCCCTTGTCAAAGGGGGCTGGCAGCGGCGCAAGCCGCTGACTGGGGGATTCCGGTTCATCGAAAACTTTCCTGCAAATGGAATCCCCCGCAATCAGAGAACGGATACCACTGAAGAACGGCGCGCCGGGGTCGTCGCGCCCTACAGATTTCCTGTAAACAGAATCCCCCCGCCCCCTGCGGGGCACCCCCCTTTGGCAAGGGGGGGCTTTTGGGCGCAATCGTGCGCCTGCACAATTCCTATTGGAGGTTCCCTGCCATGCAGTATTTCCCCCCTGCCCTTGAAAATCTTGTGGAGCACTTCGCCAAGCTGCCCGGGGTAGGCGTCAAGTCCGCCCAGCGGCTGGCCTTCCACGTGCTCTCCCTGCCCGAGGAGGAGGCCGCCGCCTTCGCCCAGGCCATCACCGACGCCAAGGCCCACATCCACACCTGCCCCGTCTGCCAGAACCTCACCGAGGGGGAGGGCCCCTGCCCCATCTGCGCCAGCGCCAAGCGGGACCCCTCCACCGTCTGCGTGGTGGCCGACCCCAAGGACGTGGTGGCCATGGAGCGCAGCCGGGAGTACAACGGGCAGTACCACGTCCTCCACGGGGTCCTGTCCCCCATGAACCACGTGGGGCCGGACGACCTGCACATCCGCTCCCTGGTGGAGCGGGTGTCCGCCGGGGAGATCGAGGAGGTCATCATGGCCACCAACCCGGACACAGAGGGGGAAGCCACCGCCATGTATCTGTCCCGGCTGTTAAAGCCCTTCCAGGTGAAGGTCACCCGCCTGGCCTACGGCATCCCTGTGGGCAGCCACCTGGAGTACGCCGACGACGCCACCCTGGTCCGGGCCCTGGAGGGTCGGCGGGAGATATAATAATACGGTACTGAGAGAAAAGAAGGTGTACCAAAAATGGAAAAGATATTGGTCGGTGAAATATTATCGAACTCAGCGGTGGTGGATAGAATCCGGCCAAAGCTGACGATTCCTCAACAGATTGAGTATATGAGGGATAAAAAGGGAATCAAATTTAATATCATATCATATCATATCAGAAGATTCCGCTGCGGAATTTTTAAGGGAGAGCAACTACTATTTTAAACTCAAAGCTTTTGAGAAAAATTATAGTAAGAACCTGTATTCACAATCTCAAACGACCGTCTGAACGGACCTTTTGCCGCCTTGCGGCGTTAAAAAATCTTGAAATCCACAAAGGATTCCTGTGATTTTTTGCCTTGCAGGGCGGCAAAATTCCTCGTCCATC
>JAAWNI010000088.1 GCA_022798855.1 Lawsonibacter sp.
TTTCTTGAAATAAAACAATTATTCCTGCGAAATCCCGCCTTGCCTGGTGGAAAAATCCCTCGTCAACCGGTATTCCTCAAGATATTAAACAGGCTCTTAGACCCTGTATCCACAACCTCAAACACCGCCCAGCCGGGTCTTTCCCAGCCATCCAGAATTTTCAGTTATGAATACAGGCCCCTGGGCGTCCTGAAACGCCCGACATAGGTATTATACCAGATTTTTCATTCTTGTCCACCCATGAATCCTCCAATGGCTGATTTTTCATAGTTTCTTAAAATTTACCGCTTTGACCTCTTGCTTTTTTTCCGCTGTCGGGTTACAATAAGACCACAGGAATTTGAACAGGAGGACGGCTGCTATGGAGGATCATTTCGGCCCCGACTTTATCACCGTCACCGACGAGGATGGCAACGACTTTGAGCTGGAGCTGGTGGACACGCTGGAGCACCAGGGCGTCACCTACTACGCCATGTTCCCCGCGGTGGAGGAGGACGAGTCCACCGGCGAACCCAAGGACGTGGATGCCGACGACGAGGAGTACGGCCTGGTCATCATGAAGGCCATCCAGGAGGACGGCGAGGAGCTGCTGTCCACCCTGGACTCCGACGAGGAGCTGGATACCGTATATGAGCTGTTCATGGAGCGGTTTTTCCAGGATGAGGACGAGGAAGCGGAGTAAAGCAATTTTCCTGCTCGGTGCGTGATGGGCTCTTTTAAACCCACATTTTTAAAACGGGACGCCCACCTCACGGTGCGGCCCGCAGGCCTCCCGGCACCCTTTGAGGAGCGCTGGACGTTGGAAGCGGAAAAACATCGTGGAGGCGACCCACCTGCCATTACGTGCAGGTTTTAAACGGGTCCACACGGCCAGAGCGGGGCTTTAAAAAAGATGATTTCCCAGCGAATCGACCGCGGTGCTTTCACCGTGGTCTTTTTTATATAAGAAGCTGTACCAATAGCCTTAGCACATATCTTTTTTGCGGCCAAAATTGCCGTTGGCCGCGTTAAAAAAGCTTGAAATACATCCAGTATTCCCGCACTTTTTTGCCTTGCCAACAACGATTTTGTCTCGCAAATCTGTGTACTTCGGCTAATGGTACAGCTTCTAAAGAAGACCTCCCGCCGCAATTCCCGGCGGGAGGTCTTTTCGCTGTCAATTTTACGGGTTGACAAACTTCATTCCCGTCCCCTGGGAGGTGGTCCAGCCCTGAGAAGCGCTGGCATACAGCTCCTCCCGGTCCTGGTCCCGCAGGGCGTTCCCCACAGTGATTTTCCAGGCGGGGTCGTCGGAGGAGACATAGTACATGATGTGCCAGCCGTACTCGCTCTTGACCAGCTCCACGTCCCCCGCCCTGCGGGCGCTGTCCACGGCCCAGTCCTTGAACGGCTCCACATAGTTGGAGTTGGAGGTGATCCCGGAGATCAGCCCGCCGCTGGAGGCGGAGCCAGTGTCCTGGCTGTTGGCGGTGGCCAGCTCGGCGAAGGAGTCCTCTGTGGCCTCCCCAGCCTTCCACTGGTCCAGCAGCTCCTGGGCCTTCTCCTCGGCCTCGTCATACTGCTCCTGAGTGGGGTTGGTGCCTGAGCCCGCCCGGACCAGCAGGTGGCGCACGGTGTTGGTGTCCTCCTCGTCCCGGAAGCGGTCCTCAAAAATGGAGACATAGTAGTAATAGGAGTCCACCGTCTCCTGCTCCACCAGGGTGACATCCCCGGTCTTGCGGCCGGCATCCATCAGCCAGTCGGCGTAGATGGACATGCTGACGTTGGCGCCGGAAGCCCGGCGGGAGATGGCGGCGCTGTACAGCTGGTCCTCATACTCCTCGGCCAGCTTCTCCGGGTCCTCCCCGGCTTCCAGCTTGGCCTTGACCTCCTCGGCCAGGGCCTTCTGGGCAGGCTTCTGCTCCTCAATGGCCGCTTTCTTCTCCTCGTCGCTCATCTCGATGGAGTTGCCCTGCTCGTCGGTGACGGGGACCCCGGCCCGGAAGGTGAGCTGGGTGTAGATGATGGTATCCAGGGCGCCGGCGTTGTCCTTGTAGTAGGCCTCGTAATCGGAATCGGGGTGCTCAATGGCGTCCAGCTGCGTCTCGGCGTAGTCGGAAGCCAGAATGTCCTGCTTGACCAGCTCCACCAGCTTGTCATAGGTCATATAGGCGCCGAAGCTGGCCCGGATAAAGGCGTCCCGGCTGGGGTAGCCGTAGCCGGCCCAGGCGGAGTTCAGCTGGTTCAGGGTGGACTCCAGGCCCTCCTGGGCTTCCTGAGAGAGGGTATAGCCCTCGCCCTCCGCCTTCGCGGCCATGGCTGTGCTCTCGGTCAGCTGCCGCGCCGCCTCCTCAAGCAGATGGTCATACCAGCTCTGGCCCGTCTCCTGGTCATAGACCTGGGTCTTCACCGACACATTGGGGAGGAACGCGTAGCTGGAAGCCTGCTCGTTATACAGGCTGCTGTAGTAATACTGCACCTCGGCGGCGGTATACTTGACGCCGTTCACATTCAGGGCGGTCAAATTGCGCTGAAGGATGCCGCTGTTCCAGAACATCAGGGCGACGGCCGCCACCACGACCACCACGCCGACGGTGGTGTACAGAGCCATCGCTCTGCGGTCCTTCTGTTCCTCTTGGCGGCGCTTCTCGTCGCGCTGCGCCCGGGCTTGGGTCTTTTTCTCTGGGGATGCACTCACAGTTGCTTCAGTCCTCTCGTGTTCAGTAGTAATCAAACGTCCGCCAAAAGACGCGGTCCGGAGCGAAGGCTTGGGGACATTTCCGAAGTATTATACTAAAAAACCGTTCATAATGCAAGGGGGACTTTTTGCGGGAAACGTCCTGCCGCGCATTTTATCGCGATCATGTGAATCGGTGCGCTCTGTAGGGGCGCACAGTGTCCGCCCCTACATTAGGGCTTGTTTGAAAAATGTCAGTATGCCCAAACGCGGGGCCCTCTACCCGCCAAAGACCGCGCTGTAGAAGTTATTTTCCACGATCAGGTGGGTGGCATTCAGCTTGTAGCTCACCAGCTTCTTCATGGCGGCGACATAGCCCTCCTGCTCCTCGGCGGTCATGGCGGCCCCCTCCGCCGGGGTAAACTCCTGGGTGAAGCGGTTGTAGAAGCCCCGGTCGGACTTCCAGCAGGTGGAGGTAAAGACCACCAGGCCCTCGCTGTCGGAGAGGATGTCGCTGCCCGCCAGCATTCGGGAGTCGTACTCCAGCCCCAGCAGATTGGACAGGGTGGGCAGGATGTCCACCTGGCAGCACACCTTATCCACCTCCACCGGCTCCTCCATGGAGGCCGACCAGAGGATCAGGGCGTTCTTATACACGTCAAAGTCGATGCTGCCCTCTTTCAAATACTCAAAATCCTTGGAGTCGCCGAATTTCTTTCCGGACAGCTCCTCCAGGGTGTCCACGTTAAAGTAGGGGATGTGGTCGCCGGTGGCCACGATGAGGGTCTTGTCCAGTTTGCCCGCCGCCCTCAGCTTATCCAGCAGCAGCTCCAGCGCCCGGTCTACCTCCATGCAGGTGGCCACGTAGTTCTGGGTCGTCTCGCTGTAGGGCAGGGCCCGGACGGTGTCCCGGTAGGGGGCCACCACCCGGTTGTCCGAGTAGGGCATGTGGCCGCTGATGGTCAGGTAGTAGACGTGGAAGGGCTTGTCGCTGTTGATATAGTCGTCGATGCTCTTCTCGATCATGACGGTGTCCTTCTGGGGCCACAGGAGCTTGCCGCTGTCGCCCACGTCCAGGCCCTCGAACTCGCTGAGCTTACCCCGGGGGGAGCTCTCACAGCCTTTCACGCTGAACTGGTGCCAGTCGTAGCCCAGGTTGGTGTGGGACATGGCCCGGCCGTACATATCCCCGTTGGGGTGGTAGCCCAGCACGTTGTAGCCTTTCCGGCCCAGCTGCTGGGCCAGGGAGAAGTAGGCGTTGAAGCCCACCGTCTGGCCGTTCTCCTGGAAGCTCACCTCGCCGGTGCGGGTCATGGTGGCGGTACCGCCGTTCCGGGGGTACAGGCCCAGGAGGGTCTGGCACTCGCCGTTGGAGGTGCTGGTGTAGTGGAGGGCGGTGTAGTAGTTGTTGAAGATAAAGCCCTCGTGGGTCAGCTTGTAGAGGGTTGGGGTCAGCTCCGGGTCGATGGCGTAGCCGGAGAAGCCCTCCAGCACCAGCTGGATCACGTTGTAGCCCTCGAACATGCCGGTGTACTCGTTCTTCTTGGTGGGGGACACGCTGTTGAAGAAGCTGGCCAGCCACTTGATGTCGTCATTCCTCCCGCCCTCCGCCAGGCCGGCCAGGTCGACGTCCATCACGTTGGGGGAGGTGTCGACCACTGGGCCGGGGTCGGGCTCCGAGACGCTGCCCGCCGGGTCCCCGCTGGACGAGGAGGAGCCGTTGGGGGCCAGGTTCCCAATGTCCTCGAAATCGCTGCCCATGGTGTTCTTCGCCGGGACGATCATGTGTTTTACGTCCAGCCGCAGCGTGGTGAGCAGGCCCAGCTGCTCCACCTGGTCGTCAATGTTGGTGTCCATCTGATACAGCTTGGCGGGGGTCAGGTCCCCCTTCCAGGGCAGGTGGACCACGCCCAGGCCCAGAATGTGGAACACCACGCAGGCCCCCAGCACCAGCCCGGCGAAACGAAGGTCGAACCGGGCAAAGCCCACCAGCCGCCCGCCGAAAAGGCACAGCAGGATGGAGGGCAGCAGCAGAATCAGGATGATGGGAATGCCGCGGACCACAGCGGAGGCGATCACGTCGGAGTAGTCGGTGAGCTTGTTGCCCGCCGCCATCTTCAAGGCGCTGGGGCCGTAGTAGGACTGGAGAATGGTCTTGGCGATGATCTCCGCCCCGTAAATAACGGAAATCAGCACCGCCAGAATTTTTGCCGCCAGGCTGTTGGCCTGCCTGCGCCAGGGAAGAGTCAGGGCGGAGAGGAAAAAGCCCGCCGCGATGGCAAATACCACGTACACCGGCGCGTAGACCAGGGCGGTCTTCATATAGATGTGGAACACCAGCTCCAGATAGACCAGAAGCGCCGGGAACAGCAGCACCCGGGCCATAGTCCGGTTCAGCCCGCCGTCATCGCGCCGCCCGCTCCCCCGGGAGCGCTTTCCGTTATACCCCATTGGAATCGACCTCCAAACGTTGTTCCTAATATTTTCCTCCCCTACTTTACCCACTTCCCCCATCACAGTCAAGGGATATTTTTTTAAATTTTTCCTAAATTTTGCGTTCTCTTCCTCGACTGAAATTTAAGAACCTTCTTTATGGCGGTAAACCCGCAAATTTGTTCGAATTGATTTCCTTTACCGCCATGTGATTTGGCCTAAATGCGCTCCGAACGCCTCCAGATGGGATTCATCCATAGCTCCCGCGTGAATATCGGAATAAAAGCCATTACTCCGTATCCACGCAATCAGTTTTTCATCCGAATACATTACGGCAATTCCATACACATTGAATTCCGACAAAAGATGATATTCTTCATTACAAAAATTTTTTAATTCCCGCTCGATATCAAGTGTTGCCACAAACCTGCCTTTACATCTTCCTTTTTTAAAAACCGGTCTGTTCTCCAGCGCGATTGTAAGCATTCTGCCCACACAAAACTGATAGCAGCAAAAGCCGCTCCTTTCTATGTGCCATTCCCTTTTGTAATACTGCGCGAGGCGTCCGCTGTCTATATCGCAGCCAGCAATTGGCGCGCGTTTTTTCTGAAAGAAAACAATGATTCCCTGTTCCACGTAAATTTCGTCAAGCGGTAAGAAATGCTCAGTATTTGAAAAATATTCTTCATGATTTCCTATCGCGTTGTAAACAAGCTTTAATTCTCTCGGAAAAGGAACCCCCAGTTTTTCTTCCACCGCGGAAAAATCAATATTTTCTTCCACGCTGAGGTCCATGAACGACTGCATCTTAAATAGCATTGCTTGTAAATCTGCATACTCAGGTTCCAGCAAATGGTGGTTTTCCCAAAAACGAACTGCCCGATCCTCTTTGGTGATCTGGTGGTCTGTCAAAATGCGCTCCGGCCTGCTGAGTGAAACGTTCTGATAACCGGAAACCTGTTCCGCGCAATAACATCCGTAGTATATGTTATTCCGGTAAATATAAAATCCCTGCTGCATTTTGCCCTCCAAAAGTTTTCCGAAGAATTACCGATGGCGCCGCTTTTCCAGCTCTCTGCCAGCCCATAGGCAAACTCCGGGAATGCGGCCATCAGCGGGCCGCAAAAAATCAGGAAAAGGCCCCAAAAAATACATTTGGCCTGCCGCCCTTGATTTTTTTGCTCGGGTGGAGTATACTGCCCATATTGTAACAGCCTTCCAGCGGACAGTCAAGCTGGATGAGGAGGAACCGTTTATGCGCCTGTTTGACACCCACGCCCACTATGACTCCGGAGCCTTCAACGCCGACCGCCTGGAGGTCCTCGCCTCCATGCCCGGCCAGGGGGTGGAGCTGATCCTGAACCCAGGCTGCGACCTGGACAGCTCCAGGACGGCGGTGGAGCTGGCGGAGCGCTTCCCCTTTGTCTACGCCGCCGTGGGGGTCCACCCCTCCGACTGCGGGGGCTTTTCCCAGGACGCCGTGGACAGCCTGCGTGCCCTGGCCGGCCATCCCAAGGTAAAGGCCGTGGGGGAGATCGGACTGGACTACTACTGGAAGGAAAACCCCGCCCACGACTTCCAGAAGCGCGTCTTCCATGCCCAGATGGAGCTGGCGGAGGAGCTGGGGCTGCCTGTGATCGTCCACGACCGTGAGGCCCACCGCGACTGTCTGGAGGCAGTCAAGGCCCACCCCAACATCACCGGTGTGTACCACTGTTACTCCGGAAGCCTGGAGGACGCCAAGACTCTGGTCAAGCTGGGGTGGACGCTGTCCTTTACTGGAGTGGTTACCTATAAAAACGCCCGAAAGTCCCTGGAGGTCATCCAGTGGCTGCCTATGGACCGGATCATGATCGAGACGGACTCCCCCTACCTCACCCCGGAGCCCTTCCGGGGAAAACGGAACGACTCCGGAAAGGTGTACCGGGTGGCGGAGGTTATCGCTCAGGTGAAGGGGCTGGACACGGAGGAGGCCGCCCGGATTACCCTGGAGAACGGGAAGCGGTTTTTTGGAATTGAAGTGTAGGGGCGCGCCACGACGCGGCCGCTCCGCCGGACGTGGAAAAGCGGGCGCTTCATAAGGCATCCCCGCGATAAGAAAGGAAGAGCATTATGACCATCACCTACGAGTACGAGGGGGCGCTGTATGTCAACCTGACCAACAAGTGCAACTGCGCCTGTGAGTTCTGCCTGCGCCAGGGCCAGGCGCAGGGGTCTATCTATACCGAGGATTCCCTGTGGCTGGAGCGGGAGCCCACCAGGGAGGAGGCCCTGGACAGCTTTTTGAGCCGGGACGTGTGCACCTACCGGGAGATTGTCTTCTGCGGCTACGGCGAGCCCACCTACCGGCTGGACGACCTGCTGTGGCTGGTGGACCAGCTGAAGGAGAAATTCGGGGATAAACTGCCCCCGGTGCGGATCAACACCAACGGCCACGCCAACCTCATCAACGGCCGGGATGTGTGCCCGGAGCTGTATGGCCGGATTGATACTGTGTCTATCTCCCTGAACGCCACCAACGCGGCGGACTATGTGGCCCTGTGCCACCCCGTCCAGGGGGAGGCGGCCTGGCAGGCCATGCGGGATTTCGCCTGGGAGTCCACCGCCTATGTCCCCAATGTGGTGCTGACCATCGTGGACAAGGACAAGACCCCCGAGGAGATCGAACGCTGCAAACAAATCGCGGAGGGCCTGGGCGTGAAGCTGCGGGTTCGAAGCTTTATTGATTCCTGAATTTTAACGGAAGCTGTATCAATGGTACAGCTTTTCATCCTATCGAATAAGCGGCCTGTCTGGATAT
Source organism: Lawsonibacter sp. (assembly GCA_022798855.1). GTDB lineage: Bacteria > Bacillota > Clostridia > Oscillospirales > Oscillospiraceae > Lawsonibacter. The sequence continues at coordinate 7,890 of JAAWNI010000088.1, forward strand.
CTCCAGGCAGGCCGCAAAGTATAAACAGATAAATGGAGGGAGAAAGAGCCAGGATCGCTGTGTGATTTTATCACTGTATATAGGGATTAGTTCTTGTATCATTACCATATTAAATTGAGGAGGTCACAGTATGGGAACAAGGAGAAAGCGGCGGGCCGTTGTAAACGGGGACATTTGCGTCGCCTGCGGGTGCTGCGCGCGAGTGTGCCCCCTGTCCGCCATTCAGATATGGCATGGAATCCGGGCGGAAGTTAATGGGGAGCGGTGCGTAGGCTGCGGCAGATGCGCGAAGGAGTGCCCCGCGTCCGTGATTAAAATTCAGGAGGTTCCGGTATGAAAAAGCGTTGGTATGACTACCTGTGGATCGTGGAACTGGCCTACATGGCCCTGGGGTTTTTCAATATCCTGTTCGCATGGCTGGGCATGGCCTTCTTTTGTGTTCCGCTGATCATCTCCCTGGTCTGGGGCACAAAGGGCTACTGCAACCGCTACTGCGGCCGGGGGCAGCTGTTCGGCCTGCTGGGCGGGCGCTTCGGCCTGTCCCGGAAAAAGGACATTCCTAAATGGATGAAAAGCAAATGGTTCCGCTATGGATTTTTGGTTTTCTTCTTCATCATGTTCTTCCAAATGCTGTGGAACACCTATCTTGTCTTTGCCGGCGTACAGGACCTCAGGCAGGCGGTGACCCTGCTGTGGACCTTCAAGCTGCCCTGGCACTGGGCCTATCACGGGACCTTCTTCTCCCCCGGCGTTGCCCAATTCGCCTTCGGCTTTTACAGCGTCATGCTGACCTCCACCATGCTCGGACTGATCACCATGGTCCTGTTCAAGCCCCGAAGCTGGTGCGTCTACTGCCCCATGGGCACCATGACCCAGCTGATCTGTAAAGCCAAAAACGGCGGACGGTAACCTATAGTCGACACACATGAAAATCGGTAAAGTTCGGCGGTCAAAATGGTACGGGGCGGCGTTGTCGTCTTTGGCGGGCGTCAGCCCGCCTGCATCCTCCGCCTTGCCCCGCGCCATTTTTCCTCCCCTCCTTTTTA
>JAAWNI010000089.1 GCA_022798855.1 Lawsonibacter sp.
CTGGCCTTCTTCGGCGGGGAGCTGCTGCTGATGTGTCTGAAAACTGTGCTGAACGGAACCAAGAAACGGAAGGATGATTACAATGACTAAAATTGACTGGAAACGCAAACTGAGCTCCCGGAAGCTGTGGGCTGCGGTGGCCGGCATCGTTACCGGCCTGGCCATGGTGTTTGGCCTGGATGAGGGCACCATCAGCTCTGTGGCGGGCGCCGTGGTGTCTGTGGCCTCCGTGGTGGCTTACATCATCACCGAGGGCAAGGTGGACGCTGAGGGCGTGAAAAACGCTGTGGAGGGCGTCCAGGACGCCGTGGAGAAAGTGCAGGGGACAAGCGCCGCCGTGATGAAAAGCGCGGCCGTGTTTGACGCCGGCCGCGTCAACGTGGAGGAGGCCGCAGAATGAGGTTGAGGCAGCAGCTCTTGACCAAAAACGACTGCTACCGGGCCGGAAAGACCATCCGGCCCCGAGGGGTGATGGTGCACAGCACGGGGGCCAACAACCCCCGTGTGGCCCGGTACATCCCCGGAGATGATGAGATAGGCCGCAACACCGGCGGAAGCCACTGGGACCAGCCGGGAAAGCTCTGCGTCCACGCCTTTATCGGCAGGTTTGCAGACGGCGGGGTGGGCGCCGTCCAGACCCTGCCCTGGAACCGGCGGGCGTGGCACTGCGGAAGCGGGCGGAAGGGCTCCGGCAACGATACCCACATCAGCTTTGAAATCTGCGAGGACGGGCTTTCCGACCCGGAGTATTTCCGGGCCGTCTATCGGGAGGCGGTGGAGCTGACCGTGTACCTCTGCCAGCAGTACGTCCTGGACCCGCTGGCCGACGGCGTGGTCATCTGCCACCAGGAGGGCTACCGCCGGGGGCTGGCTTCCAACCATGGCGACGTGCTCCACTGGTTCCCCAGGCACGGCAAGACAATGGACGATTTCCGGGCTGATGTCGCCCGGACGATGAAAGGAGAAGATGGTGAAATGAGCTATGAGCAGTGGAAGGAGTACATGGACCGCTACCGGAAGGAGCTGGGCACCCTGCCCTCCTCCTCTTGGGCGGAAAAAGGAATGGCAGATGCCATTGCGGCGCACGTAACCGACGGCACCCGGCCCCGGGATCTGGCCACCCGGGAGGAGTGCGTCATTATGGCCAGAGCCGCCGTGGCGGCGGCAAAACGGTGATCTGTTTTTCAAACAGCGCCTAGGGTGCTGATTAGTGCTGAGCCACCACATTATCGAGGCTGGTAATTACATTTCCCGCTAAATTTTCCCTGACTGAGGCGAAATATCCATAAAGTACGCCCAGTCCACCCAACTGCGACCGGTTCAGCTGTATCATTTGCCTGTGGGCAGGGATAATCATAGAATCCACTTGCTCCTGTATTTTTTTCAAATCATCATCAATCAATTGCGGCAACAACCCTCCGAGACAAAAATGGGTTCAGGTGCATCATTTTCCTGCATAAGCTGTAACATGTAGTGGATCATTCTCTCCTCAACTTCTGAATCCTGAACAGGATCCATCTGGCCGTAGTCGTTTTCCAAATCAAACAGGAAGGTTTCTCTGGTCTGCGGGGAACTTCCCCGTCCGGTACCGGGTACTTTCAGGACTTTCAGCCCCTTGGTAAAAGAGAAGCCGTCCACATATTCCGCCTGGCCAAGCTCTTCCACAGAAAATCGGGTGTGGATATGCATGGGGGTTAACGTATAGTTATAGTGGCAGGCTTCTCCGCCTTCCACCCAGCCGCGCATATAGACATACTGTCCGTCCGTCACGTTGACATGTCCGCCATGAATGCCAAACAGTGCGGCCTCGCGTACCGGGGTGTCATCCCGAATTGTGCGCTCCAAATCGAACCCCTGCATATCTTTAGGCGGCTCAATCCCAAAATAACGGAGGATGGTAGGCGCCATATCAATATTTTGAACCAGGCTTTTTCTGCGCTCTCCACATTTTTTGCTGCGGGGGTCCCAGATGAACATTGGGATATGGGCAACCACATTGTAAAATGGTAGAAAACAGCTTGCAAAATGAAACAATATATGGGATAATGAAAAAAACGGTGTTTTGCAGATAACTCCATTCGCTTTCATTAAGGCTTGTTTGAAACATGTCAACATGCCCAATCGCCGGCTCTTTTTCCGCCATACTTTGCCAATTTTCCTTGAAATACATCCAGTATTCCTGCGTCAAATTGGCTTCGTCTGGCGAAAAAATTTCTCGCTGTTGGGCACATTTCCATGTTTCAAACAGCGCCTAGGAGAAACACAATGAAGAATATTCATTTTTTGATTAAGCCCGCGTCCAGCCTTTGCAACCTGCGCTGTCGGTACTGCTTTTACGCAGATGAGGCCCAAAATAGAGAGCAGCAGAGCATGGGCCACATGTCAGAAACAACGGCCCGCACCCTGATTGAGGAAGGATTCCGCTGGATTGAACCTGGAGGCGCTGTAAGTTTTGCCTTCCAGGGCGGTGAGCCGACGATAGCCGGACTCCCATTTTTTGAGGCCTTTGCAGCTATGGCAAGGAGGTCATGTCCCGACGGCGTCAAGCTCAGCTTCTCTATCCAGACCAATGGGACTTTGCTGGACGAGACGTGGGCGGAGTTTTTCCGACGGGAGGGGTTCCTGGTGGGGGTTTCCCTGGACGGCTTTAAAGATCAGCACAATCTGTACCGCCTGGATGCCCAGGGCGGCGAAACCTGGAATCGAGTGGTCAAAGCAGCGGCTATGCTGCAAAAGCACCGTGTGGAGGTCAATGCCCTGTGTGTGGTTACAGGCCAGTGTGCCAAACGGCCGGAGCGCACTTACCGGGAACTGAAAAAACTGGGATTTGATTATCTGCAATTCATCGCATGCCTGGATCCCATAGGGGAGCAGAGGGGCGGCCAGCCCTTCTCCCTCACGCCCTCCGCCTATGGGAAATTCCTGTGCCAGCTGTTTGATCTATGGTATCAGGATTGGGAGCGAGGGCAGTACCACAGCGTCCGCCTGTTTGATGACTACATCCACGTCCTTCTGGGGGACAACGCCAGTACCTGCGCCACCTGCGGCAACTGCGGCGCTTATTTTGTTGTAGAGGGGGACGGCTCCGTCTATCCCTGCGACTTCTTCGCGCTGGACCAGTGGTGTCTGGGAAAGCTGGGGGAACGCACACTGCCGGAGATGGCCGCAGACGAACGCGCCGCCGCATTCCTCCAGTGGGGCAAGGAAAAACCGGAAGAATGCGCCGCATGCCGCTGGCGGGATGTCTGCAGCGGCGGCTGCAAAAACGACTGGATTCAGACGGCGGATGGCAGCCATAATTACTACTGCAAAGCTTTTCAGATGCTGCTGGACTACGCCATGCCCCGTATGCAAAGGATTGCTCAGGCAGAGCGCATGGCTGCCGTACAGCGGATGAATGGATACAGATAATTGAATGCAGCAAAAATGACCGTCGAAAGACGGTCATTTTTACATATTTTCAACTGTGGTGGCTATTGTCGGCATTGTGGAAATGTATATAACTGGCTGTCTTATGGAATTGTGGGTACGTCTAAAAAACAGCGATTTGAAAGACTGTAGGTTTGTGTTTCGTATGCGCTATAATTTTTAAAGAAGCCGCTCAATCAACACCTGCTTGATAGAAATTAGGTAGCATAGCCTAGCAAGTGAGATAGCTCGGCCGCATGCCGCCGGGTGGCTTCAGACATTTTTTCGATGACATTATAGTCAGCGCGGACAGAAGGGGCGACGATGAACATACAGCCCGCGACCTCACTTTTCGCATTGAAAATTGGCGCGACAACCGTGACTAGGTCTGCCTCAAGCTCACCAAGACTGATGGCAACCCCTCTATCACGGACATCTTTCAGTTTTTCCTTTGTTGTGAAAGGATTTTGAGGGTTCTGGCCGAGCAGATGGTCGATAGTCTCTTCTGGAAGATAGGCTAAGATAGCCCGGCCAGAGGCACCGCGCGTCAAAGGGCGGATGGTACCGATGGAGAAAACACCACGCATCAGTTTGCTGCTTTCAATACGGCAGGAGCAGATGCGGTAATCCTCCTTTAATGTATAGACACCAACACTCTCATCAAACTCCCTGTTAAATTCGGCAAGAATAGGGCGGGCAAGGCTGGCCAAATCCATGTTCTCAGCAGTAATATTGCCCAACTGCGCCAAACGGAATCCCAAGGAATACCGGTATCTTTTGAATCCATCGGCTGGCCTCCCTCCTTTTTTCGAACCGGCTTCATATTCCGCTAAAATCTCACAGCAGAAGCAGACTCTTACAGTTTATTACTTAAATATTATACGGATTACAGCAAAAAAAGCAAGAGGGCTTTTCAAAAAAGAAATTTGTGGGCTGTGTAGGAGTACAATACATGTTGGACAGTAGGGGGAGGAAAAGGATGAGGCCGCATCGGTTAAAGTTGAGCTGTTGCACTATGAAGTATGCGGAGAAATATGACATACCGCTAAACACTTCCTTTACGGATGCCAGCTCTTGACAGAACGCCGCTTCCGTGGTATGCTGTCCTCGACAAACAGATGGGAGGCGGGAAGATGCGCAAAACCACTTGCTGATTCCGTGGCAGGAAATGATGCAGGGCTGTGAAAACAGCCCGGTTCTGTCATGGGTCCGCGAGAGGAAACGCGCAGTCTTCCCCTTTCGGCTCATATGGGCGTATTGTGCCCCTGCCGCCGCGAGAGGAAGGTCCCTCTTGCGGCTTTTTCGCGCGCATGACAGGAGGGAAGCAATATGTCGCAGATCACCATACAAAACCTGAATTTCACCTACGACGGGGACCACACCCCGGTGTTTGAGGGGCTGGACCTCCAGCTGGACACCAACTGGAAACTGGGCCTGGTGGGCCGGAACGGCCGGGGCAAGACAACCCTCCTCCGCCTGCTGGCGGGGGAGCTGGAGGGCCGGGGGGCCATCTCCTTCAAGGGGCGCTGCCGGCTGTGGCCCAGGCCGGTGGCGGACCAGAGCCGGAGCACGGGGGACATCCTGCTGGAGGACGCCCCACCGGGGGAGGAGTGGCGGCTGAACTGGGAGCTGTCCAAGCTGGGGCTGGGGGAGGAACTGCTGGACCGGCCTTTCTCCACCCTCAGCGGCGGGGAGCAGACCCGGGCGCTTCTGGCCGGGCTCTTCCTGGACGAGGAGGCCTACCCTATGATCGACGAGCCCACCAACCATCTGGACGGCCCGGGCCGGGCGCTGGTGTCGGAGTACCTCCGTAATTTGGGCCGGGGGTTCCTGCTGGTGTCCCACGACCGGGCTTTTCTGGACGGCTGTGTGGACCACATCCTGGCCCTGAACCACACCGGTCCGGAGTTGGTGAGGGGGACCTTTTCCAGCTGGTTCCGGGACAAAGAGGACCGGGACCGGGGGGAGCTGGCCCGGAACGAGAAGCTGAAAGGGGAGATCCGCCGGCTGGAGCAGGCGGCAAAGCGGACCTCCGGCTGGTCGGATAAGGTGGAAAAGACCAAGCATGCCACCAGAAATTCCGGCCTGCGGCCCGACCGGGGCTTTATCGGCCACAAGTCAGCCAAGATGATGCAGCGGGCCAAGAATATCGAGAGACGCCAGCAGAGCGCCATCCAGGAGAAGGCGGGGCTGCTCAAGGACATCGAGCGGGCGGACAGCCTGAAGCTCACCCCCCTGGCCTGCCACAGCGGCCGCCTGCTGGAAGCGCGGGGGCTGGCGGCGGCTTACCCCGGCGCCGAGGGGCGGCCGGTGGGCTTCACCCTGAACCAGGGGGAGCGGCTGTGCCTGGACGGCGGGAACGGCTCCGGCAAGACCAGCCTCCTCCGCCTGATTCTGGGGGAGGATATCCCACACACCGGGACCCTCTTCCGGGCGTCGGGGCTGGAAATCTCCTATGTCCCCCAGAAGGCGGACCACCTCCAGGGAAACCCGGTGGATTGGGCTGAAAAGCTGGATATTGGCCTGACAAAATTTCTGACCATCCTGCGGAAGCTGGACTTTTCCCGGGAACTGTTTTCGAGAAATATGGCGGAGTACAGCGCCGGACAGAGAAAGAAAATCCTGCTGGCGGCCAGCCTGTGCCAGAGCGCCCACCTGTACCTGTGGGACGAGCCGCTGAACTATATCGACCTGTTCTCCCGGATGCAGATCGAAGAGCTGCTCCTGCAATACCGCCCTACGCTCCTCTTTGTGGAGCATGACCGGGTTTTTCAAGAGCGGATCGCCACTCAGGTGGTGAGGCTGTAATACAAGAGGGAAGCGGAGCTGACCGCTTCCCTTTTTCGATAATGTAAGGCCTGTTAAAAAAAGATAGGCCAAACTGTCCCCAAAGCCCCTCTTTGAGGGAGCTTTATGAGGCCGGCAGACAAGCTGTGCCTCGGTTTACCGCCGGGGCTGCCGCTGCTCCGGCTTCCGCTGGACCCCCAGCTGGGCGGCGTAGGGGCCAATCTCCGCCCAGGGGGCCAGAAAGGTGTGGATGCCCAGCCTACGGGCCACCTCCACCTTCCGCCGCAGGGTATCGCCATCGTCAAAGAGGACGAAGTGGGCCCCGTTGTCCCGGCTCATGTAAGTGAAGTACCGGGCGCACAGCTCCCCGGAGAAGAAGACCGCCGGGGACAGCCGGGCCATCAGCTCCTCCAGCTCCTTGGGGGTGAGGGGCTGGCCGCTGCCGGTGGGCGAGGGGAGAAAGAAGTCCTCCGCCCGCTTCTCCAGGGCCAGGACCACCCGGCTCTCCCCAAAGCGCTCCAGGGCGTCCTCCAGCCGCCGCTGGAGGGAGCCGCCGGACAGGGCGGAGGGGATCATCACCCGGGCGTGGGGGGCGTGGGGGCCGTACCGCTCCGTGACGAACAGGGACCACCCCCGGCGGGCGAACTGGTCATCCAGCCGGGCGGCGATCTGCTCCAGCGGGGGCAGGCGGCCCTCGAAATCCAGGACCGCCCCGGAGAAGCCCCGGGCCTGGCACTCCCGCAGAAGCTCCTGGCACAGCGGGCCGGTCTGGCCCAGGCCGTCGAAGCCGTGGTCGTCCACCACCATCAGCCCCCCCTTGGGGACGGCGGCGTCGGCCCGAAACAGGTGGGGCCCGGGCCCCAGACGGTACGCCAGATGGGCGGGGGTGGCCTGCCAGCCCCGGAGGGCGGGCAGCTGCCGGGGCGGTAAGGTGGCAATAAAGGTGTCTTGCGGCATAGGAATCCCCCTTGTCCGAACTGGCGTTCTGTGTTATACTACGCTGTACAGCCTATGAGGACTGGCAAAGGAATAGAACTGTAGGGCGCGACGACCTCGGCGCGCCGTCCAGGCCTTGTTTGAAACAGGACAAAGCGCCCCAATAATCCCACAAATTTCTTTGGAACGGCGGGCCGGGGTCGTCCCGCCCTACACACAATAGAAAAGGAGAACCACCCATGTCCCTGTCACCCATCCCCCGGGGGGTCTACCCCTCGGCAACCGATATCTCCCCTAGTGCCCTGGCGGCGAAAGGAATCCGCCTGGTGCTGGCCGACCTGGACAACACCCTGGTCCCCTACAAGGTGGCCGAACCCCCGGCGGCGGTCATAGCCTGGAAGGAGGCCCTGGAGGCCCAGGGCCTGAGGCTGTTCCTGCTGTCCAACAGCCGCAGGCCGGGACGGGCGCAAAAATTCGCCGAAAAGCTGGGCATCCCCTACCAGGGCCGCTCGGGCAAGCCAAAGAAGGCGGGCTACCTCCGGGCCATGGAGCGGATGGGGGCAAGGCCCCAGGAGACTGTCATGGTGGGCGACCAGATATTCACCGACACCCTGGGGGCCAACAACGCCGGAGTCATCCCCCTGCTGGTGGAGCCCATCCGCCTGGCGGGCAATCCGGGGCGGTATATCCGTTACGCGGTGGAGACACCCTTCCGCCTGCTGGGAAAGAGGAGGCCCTTTCTATGAGCGCGAAATTTGGCCCGGCGGGCAACTCGGAGAGCTTCTCCAAGGTCCATAAGTCTTCTCTGGCCGCCCCCCGGTGGATTGCGGACCTCGGCCTGGACTGCTATGAGTACCAATGCGGCAAGGGGGTCCACGTGGGGAAGGAAACCGCCGTCAAAATCGGGGAGAACGCCAGGGCGGCGGGGATTTCCCTGTCCCTCCACGCCCCCTACTTCATCAACCTGGCCAACCCGGACCGGGACGCCCTCCAAAAGACCATCGGCTACATCACCGCCGGCTGCCAGGTGGCGGACTGGATGGGGGCGGGGCGGGTGGTCATCCACTCCGGGGCGCTGATGAAGCGCAGCCGGGGCCAGGCGCTGGAGACGGCCAAAAAATCTCTGGCCGAGGTCATCGCCGCCTGCGACAGGCAGGGCTTTTCCCACATCACCCTGTGCCCCGAGACAATGGGCAAGATCAACCAGCTGGGCGGCCTGGACGAGGTGCTGGAGCTGTGCGCCCTGGACGGGCGGCTGGCCCCCTGCATCGACTTCGGCCACCTGTACGCCCGCTCCCTGGGGGCGGACGACGGGGAAGCGGCCTTTTCCCGGATGCTGGACCGGGTGGCGGAGGTGCTGGGGCCGGAGCGGGCGTCCACCTTCCACAGCCACTTCTCCCACATCGAGTTTACCTCTGGCGGCGGGGAGAAGTGCCACCGTACCTTCGCTGACGACGGGGGCTACGGCCCTGACTGGGCCCCTCTGGCGGCGGAGGTCGCCCGCCGGGGCTGGTCCCCCACCTTCATCTGCGAGTCCGCCGGCACCCAGGCGGAGGACGCGCTGGCCATGAAGCAGATTTATGAGGGCCTTCTGTAGAGGCGGCCTGTGGAAGCCCGCCTTTGATTGCGCTGCGCACAGAGGCGCAAACCGGTCCCAGGGCGGAGCCCTTGCCTTAGAGCCTGTTTAACATCTCTCAAAGCGCCGTTTGGCGGGTCTTTTTCCGCCATGCTTCGTTGTGATTTCTTGAAATAAAACAATTATTCCTGCGAAATCCCGCCTTGCCTGGTGGAAAAATCCC
>JAAWNI010000090.1 GCA_022798855.1 Lawsonibacter sp.
GTGCGCTCCATGGGCCGGGACGCCATGGGCGTCCGGGGCATCCGCCTGCGGGAGGGGGACTATGTGGTGGGCGCCGCCCGGGCCATCGAGGGCAAGACGGTGCTGTCCATCACGGAGAAGGGCTTCGGCAAGCGGACCCCGGTGGAGGAGTACCGCGTTACCAACCGGGGCGGCCTGGGCATCAAGAACTATATGGTCACAGACAAGACCGGGCCTATCGTGGGGGTCAAGGTGGTGGACGGCTCCGAGGACCTGCTGCTTGTCACCCAGGCGGGCATCCTCATCCGCACCCATGTGGACTCCATCCGCATGGCCGGCCGGTCCACCCAGGGCGTGATCGTCATGCGCTTCAAGGAGGAGGGGGACAAGGTGATCTCCCTGGCCCTGGCCGAGCGGGAGGAGAACGCCGAGGCGGAGGAGGTCCAGCCCGAGGAGGGTGAGGAGTGATCCCTGTGTTCTCCATGGAAGCCGCCCTGAACCCCGGCGGCAATACAGATGTGATGCTGTATGTGGTGCTGTCCCTGATTGGACTGTGCCTGGAGGTCGCCGCCCTCAATAAGGCCTATGACTGGACCATGGGCTGGCTGCGGAAGCGGGCCGAGGGAAACGGCGCCCATCTCCCCAGCAAAATGCAGGGGGTGGTGGGCGCGGTGTGGGGTGGAGTCTTTGTCCTGTTTGGACTGTTTGTGATCGTTCCCATCACCGCCCCTTTCGGGGCCATATGGACCCTCCTGGCCGGCATAATTACCGCGGTGGACGTCTATCAGGCCTTTATAAAGCGGTATGTCAGGGCCCGCCCCCGGGATAGGGGGCTTGCCCCGGAGGTCCAGCGCCAGCTGGCCCTGCTGGAGAGCCTGAAAACCGCCGGGATGATGGACGAAGAGGAGTATTGGGAGAAACGACGGAAAATTTTAGAGGAGCTGTGATTGTATGAAATTGGCCAACGCCCTGTCCCAGCGGTCTGAGCTCCAGACCCGCATCCGCCAGCTGGAGGACCGGCTGAACAACAACGCCCTGGTGCAGGAGGGGGAACGGCCCGCCGAGGACCCCATGGAGCTGCTGAAAGAGCTGGACAGGGACTATGTCCGGCTGGAGGAGCTGATCTCCGCCATCAACCGGACCAATAATTCCACCCAGGCAGGGGAGGGGGCCGCCCTGTCTGACCTGCTGGCTAAGCGGGACTGCCTCAAGGGCAAGCTGTCCATCCTGCGGGGCTTTTTGGACAGCGCCAGCACCCTGGTCCGCCGCCACAGCGTCAGCGAGATCAAAATCAGGAGCACTGTGGACGTCCGGCGGCTGCAAAAGCAGGTGGACGGCCTGTCCAAGGATCTGCGGGAGCTGGAGGAAGCCATCCAGGAGAAGAACTGGACAACCGAGCTGCTGTAAAATGTTTGGTTGCGCAAAAGGCGGACGTCAAACCCCAACGTGCCGGGGCTGATTGGCACACTTTGTATGGTAACGAACGGGGCATTCGTTGGGTTCGACTCCCAGTTTATGATTATGCCTGGTATTTTTACACCCGTATGATTACAGTTTCTTTTGACTACCGGATGTCGATTTTGCGCGGGAGGGTTTGGGGAGCTTATAAAGAGAGCGCGGCCAGATGGCCGCGCTTCATTTTTTGCCGCGCTGATTTTACTCAGCCAGCCTTTTCTCGTACTTTTTCAGAAGGTCTTCCACCGCTTCGTCAAACAGACGGGACTTGTTGATTCTCGTTTTTTTAGCGAGTTCATTCAAATTTTGCATCAGCTCATTTTTCAATGATGAAGTAAATCTTGTCCGATTTACTAAATTTGCTTCTGACATCAATCACACCACCTTGCACTATTTTACGTTATCTAGTGTACATTTATAAAAAGCTAAAAACAAGGGGTTGCAAATTACATCAGATAGTGTATAATAGTGCAAGGAGGTGCAAGTTATGGAAGAGAAACGAGTTTGTCAAACCTGTGGGCATTTCCGCCAGCACTATGTGAAATGGTGGGATGACAGCTATCACATGTGTGGCTCCGGACACTGTGTCTATCCCCGCCGCAAGCCCAGGTACAACGAGGCGAAAGCCTGTCAGCACTACATAAAAAAGGAGACGGCGGGATGACCTCCCGCCGTTTCAGCCCTTAGAGCCTGTAGGGCGCGACGACCCGGCGCGCCGCCTTGCATAGGGTCTTTTCGTTAAAATGTCGCGCCCTACAAAACGGAATCCCCCCGCCCCTCCGGGGCACCCCCCTTTGACAAGGGGGGCTTTTGGGGTGCTTGAAGGCCCCGGTCTTTCTCCAGAGGCCCCCTTGTTAAAGGGGGCTGGCAGCGGCGTAAGCCGCTGACTGGGGGATTCTTTTACTTAGAGCTGTTTCGAGATACGGCCCCCTGCGCCAGAGAACGGATATTGCCAGAGAACGGCGCGCCGAGGTCGTCGCGCCCTACAAAACGGAATCTCCCCGTCCCCCGCCGGGAAAGGCTCCCTCTTTGAGGGGGCTGGCACCGCCAACGGCGGTGACTTGGGGATTCTTTTACTTAGAGCTGTTTCGAGATACGGCCCCCTGCGCCAGAGAGCTGATATTGCCAGGGAACGGCGCGCCGGGGTCGTCGCGCCCTACAAAACGGAATTCCCCCACCGTTTTCTATCCATTGAATTTCCCCATGCCCCGGTCGATTCCCTGGGCAAAAATGCACTCGATGGCGTCGGCGGCCCGTTTGACGGAAGCGTCGATGGCTTTTTTGTCCTCCCCCAGGAACTTGCCCAGCACCCAATCCGCCATATCATAATCGGGGTGGGGTTTTTCGCCCACCCCCACCCGCAGGCGGGGGAACTGGTCGGTGCCCAGGTGCTGAATGATGCTTTTCAGGCCGTTGTGCCCGCCGGCGGAGCCTTTCACCCGAATCCGGAGCCGCCCCACGGCCAGGGCGGTGTCGTCGGACACTACCAGCACGTGGTCGGGGGGGATTTTATAGAAATCCGCCGCCGGGCGCACCGCTTCCCCGGACAGATTCATGTAAGTGATGGGCTTCATCACCAGCACTTTCTCCCCGGAGATGGTGAGGATATTGGTCAGCGCCTTGAATTTCAGCCGTTGGATGGGCTTATTCTGCCGCTCGGCCAGCTCGTCAGCCACCATAAAGCCCACGTTGTGGCGGGTATTCTCATACTTGTCCCCCGGGTTGCCCAGGCAGACCAGCAGCCAGCTGGCCCCGCCCGCGTCTTTTTTGAAAAACATGGCTGTTTCCTCCGTTGAAGCATTAGCCCACTCTTTGGTGGAGCTGTCGGGCGCGGCAGGACGGAGAACGCCCTCTCCGCCACGGCTTCGCCGTGCCACCCCTCCCAAAGGGAGAGGTATATTTGTCCTCCAGAAAAACAGGGCGGGCAAATGCCCGCCCCGCTGGAAAAATATTTACAGGAACAGGGGAGACACGGAAGTCTCCATGTAGATATGGCTGATGGCCTCGGCGAAGAGGTGGGCCACGGAGATGTACCGGATCTTGCCGCACTTCACGTCGGGCTTGGCGGGGATGGTGTTGAGGAAGACCACCTCATCCAGGGCGCTCTCATTGATGCGGCGGATGGCGGGGCCGGAGAGCACGCCATGGGAAGCGCAGGCGGTGACGTCGCGGGCGCCGCCGATCTCCACCAGGGCCTTGGCGGCGTGGCACAGGGAGCCGCCGGTGTCCACCATGTCGTCCAGAAGGATGACCCGCTTGCCCCTCACGTCGCCGATGATGTTCATCACCTCGGAGGAGTTGGCCTTCTGCCGCCGCTTGTCCACAATGGCCAGGGGCATGTTCAGCTTCTGGGCGAAGGCCCTGGCCCGGGCCACCGAGCCCACGTCGGGGGAGACGACCATGGTGTCCTCTTTGCTGTCCTTGAACTTGCGGTTGAAATAGTCCACAAAGATGGGGGAGCCCAGCAGGTTGTCCACCGGGATGTCGAAAAAGCCCTGGATCTGGTTGGCGTGGAGGTCCATGGTCAGCACCCGGTCGGCCCCGGCGGTGGTGATCAGGTTGGCCACCAGCTTGGCGGAGATGGGGTCCCGGGGCTTGGTCTTCCGGTCCTGGCGGGCGTAGCCGAAGTAGGGGATGACGGCGGTGATCCGTCCGGCGGAAGCCCGTTTCAGGGCGTCGATCATGATAAGCAGCTCCATCAGCGCGTCGTTGACGGTGCCAGCCTTGTCCTCCTTGACAAAGGAGCAGGTGGACTGCACCACGAACACGTCGGAGCCCCGGACGGTCTCATAGATCGAAGCGTAGTTCTCCCCGTCGGAGAAGGCGCCCACCTCTGAGTTGCCCAGAGGGATGCCCAGCTCCTTGCAGATGTCCTTGGCCAGCGCGGGATTTGAGTTGCCTGTGATGATTTTAATATCCTTCCCGTGAGCGATCATTGATTACTTCCTCCCATATATTCCGGCGCCGCTGCCGGTTTCTTCTCTTTTTCCACACTGTTTTGTGAGGCAAACCTCACTTCTTGCCCTTCTTTTTCCGATTCTCCTCGGCCCAGCCCTCTTTGACCTCCTGGCGGGCCCGGCCGATGGCCATGGCGTTTTCCGGGACGTCGCCGGTCACTGTGGTGGCGGCGGCGATAAAGGCCCCGTCCCCCACCGTTACCGGCGGGACGAAATTGGTGTTGCAGCCCACAAAGACATTGCTGCCGATGGTGGTCCGGAACTTCTTGAAGCCGTCGTAGTTGCAGGTGATGGTGCCGCAGCCGAAGTTGCAGTTGTCCCCCACGTCGCTGTCCCCCACATAGGTCAGGTGGGCCATCTTGGTCCCCCGGCCCAGGCTGCAGTTTTTCAGCTGGACAAAGGCCCCGATCTTAGAGCCCTCCCCCACCACGCAGTGGGGCCGGATGTGGGTATAGGGGCCGATCTGGCAGTTTTTCTCGATGGTGCTCTCCTCGCACTGGGAGGCGTTGACGGTGCAGCCCTCCTCCACGACGCAGTCGGTGAGCATGGCCTGGGGGCCGATCAGGCAGTTTTCGCCGATGACCGTCCTCCCCCGGAGGATGGTGCCCGGGAGGAGGAGGGTGCCCGCCCCCACCGTGACCTGGTCCTCCACATAGACGGCGGAGGGGTCCATCATCAGCACGCCGCTCTTTAAGAGCTGTTCCCGCTTGGCTTGCAGAGGGGCAGAGTAGTCGTTCATAGCGTTCCTCCTAAATCATGGCATTGAAGCCCAAGGCTTGTTTGAAACATGTCAAAACGCCAAACAGCGAATCTTTTGCCCTCATACTGCCCCAATTTTTCTTGAAATCCACCCAGGATTCCTGCGAAAAATTGTGTTTGCCTGATGCCAAAATCTTTCGCTGTTGGGCATATTTCCATTTTTCAAACGGCGCCTAGGGGCATTATAACATACAATTTTCCATTTTTCCACCATTGAGAAATATTTTTCATGGAAAGATGGAATTACCTGTTTTTTTCTATGACAAAACTGCCTGTCTCGATTCGAGGCAGGCAGTTGCTGGGTTTAGGGCCGGTATTCGTATGCGTCAAACGGCGGGGATCAGCGGGCGCACGCCCAGCCGTTCCCGCAGGCGGGAGGGCCGGCACACCCGGGACATCTCCAGTCCGGCGCAGACGGTATCCACCAGGTCCACCATCCAGGCTTCCAGGGACCGGGGCAGCGCGCCCCCCAGGGGCCACATGTGGGAGAGGATGATGTTTTTCTCCTTGGGGGACAGGGGGGTGAGGGCGGCGGCGTTTCGGGCGGCGAAACGGGGGTGGTCGAAGCACTGATTGCCCGGATGGGCGGACTTGTCCTTGGAGTCGTAGAGGTACAGGTCGTGGAGCAGGGCTCCCCGGACGGCGGCGCGCACATCCAGATGGAGAAGCCGGGCCACCCGATAGGTGCTGAAGGCCACAAAAAGGGAGTGGTCCAGGGTGGTCACCGGGCCGTGGTGCTTCCACCGCCCCATCATCCGCACCGGTTCGGAGTCCAGCAGCTCCCGGGTCAGGTCGATAAACTCCCGTTCACGCAGCTTCCGGCTCAAATAGCTCATTGGAATCAGTCCTTTCATTGTAATCGCAGGGTTTCCCCTGTGTTATTCCTTCTGTCCACATGATACACCATCTTTGAAAAAATGTCACGGATAATTTTTTGCCAAAACCCGCCGCAGGGCCGCGCGTGTTCAAAGAACCGGGAATCGTCCTCCAATTCCCGGTTCTTTGATAAGGTTTGCTTTTAAAATAAACCGATTTTTGTTTCTTCAACTCTGCGGACTTCTTTTCCACCCTGAAATGAGAGAGTAGCCAACGGAAATGATGGGCAGTATGAATCCTAACGCTGTTTGCGACACTGTCCGCAATTGTACAGACATGGGTGAAACAAGTGTGGCGGTGCCAAGATGAATTACAGTGGCCCCCCTAAGCCTGGACAGCAAGCCCGGAAAAAGGAAAAATAAAAATATGATTTCCAGAAAAACCACTGTCAATATCCCGATACTCCGCAGCAAAGCGGACGGCTTGACGTATGAGCACAGAATAAAGAAATTTCCCATGAGGTACAGCAGCAACAGGGACGCGAACGTGGGCTTTGAGAAGCTGTAAACGAGGGAGGCTGAATAGAGGTAGAGGCCCAAAAGAACAGCTTCCACGATCAGGACTTTCATTGGTATTTTCTCAAAAATATCTCCCACGGTTTTGTTAATTGACACCGAAATCATCTCCATTCTTTTTTAAGATTTGTTTATTATATCACATCACAAAGAAAATAGCAACCCACCGGCCCAACATTTATAGCAGGATCCAAAATTGCTGACAAAGGCGCTCCGTAGGGCGCGACGACCCGGCGCGCCGTTTGTGGCAGGACGGCGGGCCGAGGTTGTCCCGCCCTACATTTGCCAGCAATTTTGATGATTGCTATAATCAAAAATGATAAAGATTACCTCACCTGTCCCGCGCCTTTTACCACAAATTTGAAGGAGCACAGCTCTCCAAGGCCCAGAGGCCCCCTGGCGTGGAGCTTTTGGGTGGAGATGCCCATCTCGCAGCCCAGGCCGAACTCCCCGCCGTCAGTGAAGCGGGTGGAAGCGTTCCAATAGACGGCGGCGCTGTCCACCTGGGCCAGGAAGGCCTGGGCGGCCCGCTCATCCCCGGTGACGATGGACTCGGAGTGGCCGGTGGAGTGGGCGGCGATGTGGCTGACGGCTTCCTCCAGGCTGTCCACCACCTTGACGGCCAGGATGTAGTCCAGAAACTCGGTGTCGAAGTCCTCCGGCCCGGCGGGGGCGCCGTCGATAATTTTAGCGGCTTCCGGGTCCAGCCGCAGCTCCACCGGATGGCTGGGGCGGTTAACCAGCCGCTCCCTGAGCATGGGCAGGAACTTCTCCGCCGCCCGCCGCTCCACCAGGCAGACCTCGGCGGCGTTGCACACGCTGGGCCGGGAGCACTTGGCGTTCTCCACAATGTCCAGGGCCATGTCCAGGTCGGCCCACCTGTCCACATAGATGTGGCAGATGCCGGTGCCCGTCTCCAGCACGGGGACGGCGGCGTTGTCCACGCAGGCCCGGATGAGCCCCGCGCCCCCCCGGGGGATGAGCAGGTCCACCAGCCCCCGGGCGGACATCAGCTCGTTGGCGGAGGCCCGGGAGGTGTCCTCCACCAGCTGGAGGACGTCGGGGGACAGCCCCACGGCGGCCAGACCCTCCTTCAAGGCGGCTACGATGGCGGCGGCGGAGCGGTGGGCCTCCTTGCCGCCCCGGAGGACGCAGGCGGACCCGGCTTTCAGGGCCAGGGCGGCGGCGTCGCTGGTGACGTTGGGCCGGGACTCGTAGATGATGGCGATGACCCCCATGGGGACGGCGGTCTTCTCAATGGCCAGCCCGTTGGGCCGCTCCACCCGGCTGAGGACCGCCCCCACCGGGTCGGGCAGTCCGGCCACCTCCCGCAGCCCGGCGGCCATGCCGGATATCCGGTCGGGGCTGAGGGCCAGACGGTCCAGCATCACCTCGGAGATGGCCCCTCGGGCCGACTCCAGGTCCAGGGCGTTGGCGGCCAGAATATCGCCGCTGTGTTCTTCCAGGGCCTTGGCCATGGCCAGCAGGGCCTGGTTTTTGGTCTGGGAGTCCGCCAGGGCCATGGCCCTTTTGGCGGCGTTGGCTTTTTGAAGCAGTTCCTGTGTTGTCATGATGTGTCACCTCAATATGTTCCAGCGGGCTGGATTTTATGGTATTCCTGTAGGGGCGCACAGTGTGCGCCCGCGGGCGGACAATGTCCGCCCCTACATGAAAATCCGTGCATGGGATGCCCCCTATTTTGAGGGGTACGGCGTCGGGTTGTTGGTGCGCCCCAGGAGATAGTCCACGCTGGTTTTGTAATAATCAGCCAGCCGGCATAGAATTTCGGGAGGGATAATATGTTCCCCGCGCTCGTAGTAGGAATAGGAGCGCTGTGTGATGTTGATGGCCTGGCTCAGTTCCTTCTGGGTAAGGTCCTTGTCCTCACGTATGTCCCGCAATCGCAAATACATGTTAATCACCAGGGGACAGCATATTCTAGACTGAATTGTTCTATTGCATTTTAGATTGTTTTAGTCTAAAATATATGTGAGGTTGCAGTTATGGAAGACCGCGGATGATGTCCGCCCCTACATGAAAATCCGTGAATGGGGGGCTTCCTATTTTGAGGGGTACGGCGTCGGGTTGTTGGTGCGCCCCA
>JAAWNI010000091.1 GCA_022798855.1 Lawsonibacter sp.
CACAGTTATCACTGCATCATCCAGATTTTCCAGGGCCTGCCGGGTGGCAGGCCCTGACAGGCTCTTAGAGTGCGGAATATCCGTATTTGTCCACTACAGCGTCCAGTTCCTGTTTCTCCCGGCACATGGGGCACTCCTCCGGCAGATAGCTGGCGTAGTCCGCGATGTCGTTGGTGTCGAAGAGGGAAATCACCGGGATGCCGTCAATCTCCTTCTGGTAGCTGTAAATGGCGGCGATGCCCGCCACATTTCCCTTGTAGTACTGGACGCACTCGATGCCTTTCCGCACGGTCCCGCCGGTGGTCACCGAGGCCAGCAGCAGCAGCACGTTTTTCCCCTCCAGCATAAAGCGGGCGTTGTCCCGGAAAATCAGCTTGCCGCTGGTGCCCACGTTTTCACGGAGGACATAAATCTCCCTGCCCGCGTTGATGGAGCGGAACCCCCCTTGGGTCAGCTTCTGGGCCAGGCAGGTGCCGATCACTCTGGTGCCGTCCATGCAGAGGATGGTGTCCACCATCAGGTGCTGGGTCAGGTTGCGCTGGGCCAGCTGCTGGGCGACCGCCTCCGCGTCGCGGATGCAGGACTGCTGGCTGGTCACGTCGATGAAATAGTTCGTATGGCTGTTTCGGGTGGCAAAGTGGCCCTGAGCCACGCGAAGTGACACATCACCTACACAAACTGGGATTTTAAAAAACCTGGGCTCCATTACAATTCCTCCTTTTCCTTAACGTTGGCTTAACAGCTCTTCTATAATATACCATATTTCCGGCGCTCTGTCCAGATATTTTTAGTTAAATTTTACAATGGCGGACATTGTCCGTCTGCGGGCGCACACTGTGCGCCCCTACAGAGCGCGCCAATTCACGCGGCCGCGATGAAATGCGCGGCAGGATGCCCCTTGACATTTTGTGGCTTTACAGCGGAGGGGAAAGACGGTATACTGATAAAAAGAAAGGCCCCCTGATACATGGAGGGGGATTCAGAAAGGAGAAACCGGCCATGTTAAAGGGAAAAACCATTCTGCTGGGGGTTACGGGGGGGATTGCCGCCTACAAGGCAGCGGCGCTGGCCTCGGCGCTGGTGAAGCAGCGGGCGAATGTGGAGGTCGTCATGACCGCCCACGCCACGCAGTTCATCACCCCGCTCACCTTCGAGCAGCTGACGGGCAGGCGGTGCATGGTGGACGCCTTCGACCGGAATTTCGCCCATCAGGTGGAGCACATCGCCCTGGCGGACCGGACCGATCTGGTGATCGTCGCCCCGGCCACCGCCAACGTCTGCGCCAAGCTGGCCCACGGCCTGGCCGACGACATGCTGGCCACCACGATACTGGCCTGCACCTGCCCCAAGCTCATCGCCCCGGCCATGAACACCAAAATGTTTGAGAACCCCGTTACCCAGGACAACCTGGACATACTCCGCCGCTACGGCTGGGAGGTAATCGCCCCCGCCTCCGGACGGTTGGCCTGTGGGGCGGTGGGGGCGGGCAAGCTCCCGGAGCCGGAGGTCCTGCTCCAGCACATTCTGCGCCAAACCGCCCTGCCCCACGACCTGGCGGGGAAGCGGGTGCTGGTCACCGCCGGCCCCACCCAGGAGGCCCTGGACCCAGTGCGCTATCTCACCAACCACTCCACGGGAAAGATGGGCTATGCCCTCGGGAAAATGGCGATGCTCCGGGGGGCGGAGGTAGTCCTCATCTCCGGGCCGTCCTCTGTCGCCCCGCCCCCCTTTGTAGAGGTGGTAGACGTGGTGTCCGCCCAGGACATGTATGAAGCGGTGGCCGCCCGGCAGGAGTGGGCCGACTTCATCTTCAAGGCGGCGGCCGTGGCCGACTACACCCCGGAGCGGTATGAGGACGACAAGATCAAGAAGAAGGACGGTGGTCTGTCCATCCCCCTCCGGCGGACCCAGGACATTCTCAAGCACCTGGGGGAGCACCGCCGGCCGGGGCAGGTGCTGTGCGGCTTCTCCATGGAGACCCGTGACATGATAGAGAACAGCAGGGCGAAGCTGGAGAAGAAGAATGTGGATATGATCTGTGCCAACAACCTGAAGGTAGCCGGGGCCGGCTTTGGGGTGGACACCAACGTTATGACCATCATCACCCGGGCTGGGGTCCGGGAGCTGCCCCTGCTGACCAAGGAGGAGGCGGCCAGCCGAATCATCGACGCAGCTTTGGAGCTGATGTAAAAAGACAAAAACCCCTGGAAATTCAAAAGAATTTCCGGGGGTTTTCCCGTTCAGTTGGCTTCCCCGCCGTCCTCCCGGAGGACGGCCTGGACCACCCAGCGGGTGGAGTGGCCCCGTTCGGTGCAGGTGGACAGGGTGAGGATGGAGTCCTCCACGCCGGGCACGACGCCGGTCTGGATGACGGAGTGGGACAGGCAGAACTGGATTAGCTCCTGAATTTCCTCCGGCTGGTCGATGTCCAGGCGGTAGACCATCTCCCGGACCCCCACCTCATAGGCGGCGAAGATGTCATACTGGTGGACGCCGGAGGAGTCGGCCACGTAGATCGTGGGGTGCTGTTGGAAGAACTCCAGGCTGCTGTAGAGGGGTAGGGTGCCGAACATAGAGGTATCCCGCATCCGGTGGCCATAGATGATGGTGTTGAAGCCGCTGAAATCCGGGGCGCAGTTAGTCTCCAGGTAAATAGCGCCGGAGGAATTCCGCTGTTTATTCCACAGGTGGTTGAGGTAGTAGACGTTGTTGGAGCACTGGAGGAGGGGGTAGGACAGCTCCGTGTCGGGGATCGCAATCCAGCCGAGGACGTCCGGGTTGACCTCCTGGAGCGCGGCCAGGTCGATGGCGGCCAGCTGTTCGGTGAAGGACGGCCCATCGGGGAGCTCCGGGGCGGCGCTGGCGCCGGGCTTAGGGGGCTCGGGCCGTTTGGACAGTCCGGCGGCCTGGGCGGCGGAAGCGTAGGCCTTAGCGCCCCGGTGGTAGTCCAGGTTTTTCCAGGCGATATAGCCGCCGCTGACGGCCAGCACCCCGGCGAGGAGGAAGGTCAGCATCCGAGAGACGCGCTTTTTCACGGAAAACAGCTCCTTTGGTTGATGTATTGCAACGCCGCGGGCGGCGCGGCGCGTGTTGTCGATTATGAAGAGCGGCAAAGCCCCCCTTGCTGCCCCCGCAGGGGGTGGGGGATTCTGTTTACAGGAAATCTGTAGGGCGGGACGACTCGGCCCGCCGTTTAATTACCGGCTTCTTGGAGGCGGCGCGCCGGGTCGTCGCGCCCTACGGCGCACCTATGGACACCGTGTATAGCGACGGACATTCTCCGTCCCCAGCCACAAGCTGAGCCGGGGCCCGAAGGGGCCCCGGCCGTTGCGCGTTGGAAAAGTGGGGATTACTCCTCGGTCTTCTTCTTGAAGAGGTTCAGGAGCGCCAGTCCGCAGGCGGACATGACGGCGGCCGCGTACCACAGGATGGAGATATCTCCGGTGGCGGGCACATCGGCCAGGGGCACGGGGTCATCAGGAATCTCGACCTCCTCCTCGGGCGGGGGGGCCAGAGGAACTTCGGGCTCAGTGATCTCCTCCTCAGGCGGGGGAGCCAGGGGCACCTCGGGGTCGGGGATATCCTCGCCGGGGTCCTCGGGGTCCTCATGCGGGTCCTCGGGGTCCTCGCCTTCCTCTGTGGGGGGAGGGGGAGGATTGTCGGGTGTGTAGGTGTTGTTGAAGGTGATGCCATTCACTGTCTCAGGTGTTTCCAGAACGTTGCCGTCCTTGTCGGTGGTCTTCTGAATGAGGGGATCGCCGACAGTCAGGGTGGTCATGGTGACAGTCTTGTCGCCGATCTTGACGGTTTCGGACTTCTCAGTCACCACAATGGTGATCCGATAGGTGGTTCCGTCGTAGCCAATGCCGTCTTCCGTTCCCTTGGGCTCCGTCACGTAGAAGGTGTAGGTGTCGGGCTTCGTGAAGATGTCGTGGGGGAAGGTGAAGGTGGCGTTGCCGTTGGCGTCGTTGCTCACAGAGCCGCCAGGAACCAAAGTCCCGTCAGGATACCGCATCTCGAAGGTGAACCGGTCCGCATCGATCTTCATCTCGGAGTTGTCGGCGGTGTTGGTCAGAGTCTTGTGCATCCCAATGTCCTCATCATGGTCATTGGTGCCCTTGAACTCGCTCTCCTCGCCGATCTGGAGGAAGCCGTTGTTGGCGATGCCGCCGCCGTGGGTGTTGGCGGAGAGGTTGCCCGCGATGAGCACACCCTTGCCTTCAGCCAAGGTCTTCATGGCGTTGATAGCGCTGTTGATAGCGGCTTGGTCGGGGTGGGCGGTGAGGAAGACCATCCGGTTGCCGAAGACGGGGCCGTTGTCGGTCTGCTCCACCTTGTTCAGCTCCAGGATATAGTTGCCGTCCGGGTCCTTTTGCAGCTCGCCGGTCTTGGGGTCGGTGGCGTAGCAGTAGGTGTAGCCTTCCCAGTTGGCGTCGCCGCCGCCCAGCATCTCGTTGCCGATGATGATGCCGGCGGTTCCCTGGGAGTTGCTCTGCGTGGCGTCGCCAGCGGTGAAGACGTCCTGGGCGAACTCCTTGAAGATCTCGTTGGCGGCCCACATGCTGTACCCGTCGATCTTGTCGCCATTGCCGAGGTGTCCGGCGGTGTGGCCGCTGCCCAGGGAGGTGTTCCCATAGATGGCCGCGCCGTCCTTGACATAGACGATAGTCTGGCCGTGGACGCAGGCGGACAGGCCGCCGCCCAGGCCGTTGGCGGTATTGCTGGTGACGATGGCGTTGGTCAGCTTCAAAGAGCCGTCGGCCTCGATATAGATGCCGCCGCCGCCCAGGTCCTTGGTGGTGTAGGTCACGTTGTTGGTGATCCGGCCGCCGGAGATCTCGCCTTTACCCTGGATATAGATGCCGCCGCCCTCGCCGAGGGTCGCGGTGTTGCCGTCCACGGTTCCGCCGGTCATGTTCAGCTTGCCGGGGTTCTTGACATAACCGCTGGCAGTAGTTTTGCTGTGCTCCACAAAGATGCCGCCGCCCTCGCCAGCCTTGTTGCCGGAGATGGTGCCGCCCTTCAGATCAAATTCAGCGCCGATGTCCACATAGACGCCGCCGCCCTGGCCGGTGGGCTCCTCGTTGGGTTTTCCCGTGTTGGACCAGTCTTCAGAGTTGGCGGTATTGCCGGAGATGGTGCCGCCCTCCATCTCGAACTTGCCGCCGTTTCCTACAGCGACGCCGCCACCATCCTGGGTGGTGGTGTTGTTGGAGATGGTTCCGCCGGTCATGGTGAACTTGCCGCCATTTTCCACCAGCACGCCGCCGCCGTTGCTGTCTTTAATGGCGTTGTTGTTGGAGATGGAGCCGTTGCTCATGTTGAACTCGCTGTCTTTACCAACATAAACTCCGCCGCCGCCAGTACCTTTTCCGCCGGTGATGGTGACGTCGCCGGTCAGGTGGACCTTGCCGCCGGAGACCACGGTGATGACGCGTTTGCCGGTGGTATCGTTGTTGGTGATGGTGCCGCCTTTGACATATTCGCCGTCAGCGATAGTCAGCTCTTTGCCGTCAGTTACCCGAATGGAAGTTTCACCAGTAACCTCATTGTAGTTCAGGGTAACGCCGTTCAGGATGAGGGTTACATCCTCATCAGAGTCAAGAGCATTTTGCAGCTCCTTAGCCAGATTCCAGTCTGAACCATCCTCATTTTTTCCGCTGGTGGCATAGCAGCCGCTGGTGTGGACATGCTCTGTGGTGGTGCAGTCCAGAACCTTCTCCTCGGTGACCTTGGTGGTATAGCAGCCGTCGGTGTGGGGGCTCTCAGTCTGGCCGCAGACCAGAGTGGAGTTTGCCTTGTAGCAGCCTTCGCCGTGGGCGTGGGCCGGAAGGTCGCTCGTGGAGCAGGTCAGCTGCTTTTGGGACTCATAGCAGCTGTCGCTGTGGGAGTGGCCGGCGGACTCGGACTCGGAGCAGGACAGGACTTCCTTGGTAGTCTCTGTAACTTCGTAGCATCCGGAGCCATGGGTATGGCCGGGAGTTGCCACGTTGCCCTCCTCATCGAGAACGTCAGGGCCTTCCGTTTCGCTGCAGGTCAAGGTTTCGGTTGTCTCAACCTCGGTGGTGTAGCAGCCGGAGTCGTGGGAGTGGCCCTCGCTCTCGCTCTCACCGCAGGTCAGAACCTCGATATCCGTGTAGCAGCTATCATCATGGGTGTGCACCGAACCTCCGCCCTCGGGAATGGAGCAGTCCAGCGTCCAATCATTGACATAGCAGTCGTCGGAGTGGGTGTGGCTGTGGCTGGGATCGGAGCAGGTCAGCTCCTTGACCTCCACGTTCTTGTAACAACTGTCAGTATGGGAGTGGGCGGTCTGTCCGCAGACCAGCCTGGACTCAACCGTCTTCGCGGCCAAAGCGGGGGTAAGCGACATCACGAGGGCAACAGACAGGGCAAGAGCACGTTTCAGGGAACGTCCATAAATTTTTTTCATACATATCTTCCTTTCTTTGCAAATTTGCTCGGATGCAAAGTATCCGGCGGCCGGGCTGGCATTGTGGTTGACACATTAGCCCCCATAGCTTTGCGTCCCGTCATTTCTGGCGGTTTGCCTTTTATAATCAGCGGCCAGGCTGACATATCGCCGCAGCGGAGCGAGCTAGGCCAACGTCCCCGGCGTGGGGGACGGGTTTACGCCGTAACTCCGTACTTGATTTCCAGGCGGGGGAAAACCCGCATGGAGCCGACTTAGTCCCTATGGCTTTGCGTCCCGCCGTTTCCGACGGTTTGCCAAGTGCGTGGGAAAAATTTCGTGCTCTGCGTCGCTGTGCTTATTGGCCCCGCCGTCCCTGATGCACAAGACGGCGGGGCGGCCGCCAGGGCGGAATCACCTTTTCGACCATACAAAATACCTCCTTCATCATTCATCCAGCTTGTATCATATGTACACGCGTGGGGAGATGTTCCCATACACGCTCTATTATACTACGTCCCCCGGGAAAAGTACAGAGCCTTTCGCGCAATTTCAACGTCTGTTTCATAATTTTGGGAAATCCGCCGAACGCGGGGCGGGGAGTCCATTTCTATAGCAATCGTCAGAATTGCTGGCAAATGTAGGGCGGGACGACCTCGGCCCGCCGTCCTGCCGCGAACGGCGCGCCCTACGGAGCGCCGTTGGCAGCAATTTTGGATCCTGCTATAAAAAGAATCCCCCAGCCGCCGCGGACGGTGGCTGGGGGAGCGGAACAATTTTATGGGTCAATCCCAGACGGCGGTAGCGAAATAGTCCTCAGGGGTTTCGGCCCGGCGGATCAGGCGGGTGGAGCCGTCCATTTGCAGGAGAATTTCGGCGGAGCGGAGCCGGCCGTTGTACTGGTAGCCCATGGCGTGGCCGTGGGCGCCGGTGTCGTGGATGACCAGCAGGTCGCCGGTGTTGATTTCGGGCAGCATCCGGTCCACGGCGAACTTGTCGCAGTTCTCGCACAGGGCGCCGGTGACGTCGTACATGTGGTCGTGGGGGGCCTCCTCCTTGCCCATGACGGTGATGTGGTGGTAGGCCCCGTAGATGGCGGGGCGCATCAGGTTGGCGGCGCAGGCGTCCACGCCCACATACTCCTTGTGGGTGTGCTTGTGGTGGAGCGCCCTGGTCACCAGGTGGCCGTAGGGGGCGAGCATGAAGCGGCCCAGCTCGGTGCAGATGGACACATCGCCCATGCCGGCGGGGACGAGGATCTCCTCATAAGCTTTGCGCACCCCCTGGCCGATGGCGGCGATGTCGTTGGCGGGCTGTTCCGGGCGGTAGGGCACCCCCACGCCGCCGGACAGGTTGATAAAGGTGATGTGGACCCCTGTTTCCTCTTTCAGCTCCACCGCCGTTTGAAACAGGATGGCGGCCAGGGCGGGGTAGTACTCGTTGGAGATGGTGTTGGAGGCCAGGAAGGCGTGGATGCCGAACTCCTCCGCGCCCAGCTCTTTCAGGCGGGTGAAGGCCTGGGCCATCTGGGGCCGGGTCATGCCGTACTTGGCCTGGCCGGGGTTGTCCATCACCTGGAACCCCTCCTTGCTCTCCCCCAGGGTAAAGGTGCCGCCGGGGTTATACCGGCAGGAGATTTTCTTGGGGATATAACCGATAGTATCCTTCAAGAAGTCGATATGGGTGATGTCGTCCAGGTTGATGGTGGCCCCCAGCTTGGCGGCCAAAGAGAATTCCTCCGCCGGGGTGTCGTTGGAGGAGAACATGACCTCCCCGCCGGCGAACCCGCAGCGCTGGGACATCATCAGCTCAGTGAGGGAGGAGCAGTCCACGCCGCAGCCCTCCTCCCGGAGTATCTTCAGGATCTGGGGGTTGGGGGTGGCCTTCACGGCGAAGTACTCTTTAAAGCCCGGATTCCAGGCGAAGGCCTGGAGCAGGGCGCGGGCGTTTTCCCGGATGCCCCGTTCGTCGTAGAGGTGGAAGGGGGTGGGGTGCTCCCTGACGATCTCCTGGAGCCGCTCCAGGGTGACAAAAGGCTTTTTCATAGGTGCGGTCAGCTCCTTTTCTGTATATAAGGCAACAGACAGTCTATCGAAAACCGGCGGATTTGTCAATAAAATTCCTTGACAATACCGGCTGGGAAATGCGATACTTATATAGTCGACACACTTGAAAATCGGTAAAGTTCGGCGGCTAAAATGGCACAGGGCGGCGTTG
>JAAWNI010000092.1 GCA_022798855.1 Lawsonibacter sp.
TTTCACGTCGGTATCACAAAATTTCGGAACTTGTGTAACAAGTTTTGAAATTTTCCTCAGCTTGGCGGGAAAGTCCGCAGGACTTTTTCGACAAGCTGAGGGTGTGCCATGGAAAGATTTCCACGGCACACCCTTTTTTTATACCACATATTGTTGTGAAATGATAAAAAATAGCCCAAAGATAACCTTCAACAAAATTAAAGCACAACCGCAAATCATAAACAGCGGCCCGCATTTACAAAAATGTGTACAATACTGTAAGGGAAAAGCACGCCTGAATATGTGAAAAGGATACCACAAAATCCGCAAGATTTCAATACCTATGCAAAAATTTTCGGAAGAAATATGATTTGCGAAAAAGTACACATTTCTGTATATCCCGGGCCGGGAGCATTCCTGGACGCCTGATATTCTGCCGCTGGCGCGGACTTTTTTGCTTTATTGCGCTGTACTGAAACTACATTAGTGCAGTAAATATCTGGAAGAAATCCGCCCCGGCACTCCAGTCCCAGGAATACACAGAGGAAAGGAGGGTGATTACACCGCCGCTTGTTGTTTCGCACTCCCTTGCCGGGCATGGATTTGCCCGGCTTTGGCCGTACCGTTATCCGACAGGCAGGGTGTAGCACAAGTTCAGCGAATAACCTCAGCATGAAATCCAAAGGCCGGTTGGGAACGGCTGCATTTGAAAGGAGAGTTTGCTTTGGAAAAGGAATGCGCAACGAACCCCGTAGAGGGCATGACCGCGAAAGAAATGTTGGGCTATTACCAGAAAAAAGCGCTTCAGGATGCAATTGAGGGAAAGAAAAAAGGCGAGCTTGTCTGCTGGTCCTCGTCCATTGCCCCCAACGAGTTTTGTGAGGCGATGGGCGTACACATGATGTACCCCGAAAACCACGCCGCCGGCGTGGGCGCCCGGCACGGCGCCATGGACCTCATCAGTGTCGCAGAGGCCGAGGGATACAACGGCGATAACTGCGCCTATGCGCGGATCAACCTGGGCTATGTGAAAGCTCAGACCTGCGTGGGCGACCAGATTCCCCTGCCGGATTTCGTGATGTACTGCAACAACATCTGCGAAACTCTGGTGAAATGGTACGAGAATCTGGCCAATGAACTGAATATCCCCTGCATCGTTGTGGACACCCCCTATAACTACGAGTATGAGCCCAACGAGCGCAGTGTCAAGTACATCGAGCGTCAATTTCAGGACGTGATTCGTCAGCTGGAGGTCATCTGCGGCCGCCCCTTCGACTACGAGCGGTTTGAAGAGGTCATGAAGATCTCTGTGGACTCCTGCAACTATTGGATGAAGGCCATGGGTATGCTCAGTGTGAAGCCCGCGCCCATGAACGGCTTCGACGTGTTCAACTATATGGCCCTGATCGTGCTCATGCGGGGCAAGACCGGCTGCCGCGACACCTTCAAGAAGCTCTATGAAGAGCTTCAGGAGAAGGCTGACAAGGGCATCGCCGCCATGAAGGACGGCGAGAAGCACCGCTTCATGTGGGACGGCATCGCCGTATGGCCCTATCTGGGGCCCACCCTCAAGACCTTCAAATCCATGGGCATGAACCTCACCGGCTCCACCTACCCCTCCGCCTGGAATATGTCCTACAAGCCCGGCGACCTGACCGCTATGGCCCGGACGTATACCACGGTCATGAACAACATGAACATGGCCCGGCAGATCGACATCAACGTGGACTGCGTGACCGAGAACGCCTGCGACTGCGTGACCTATCACCTGAACCGGAGCTGCAAGTGTATGTGTATGCTCAACGCCGAGAAGATGGAGGCCGTGAAGGAAAAGACCGGCACGCCCTACGTCTCCTTCGACGGGGACCAGTGCGACCCCCGCAACTTCAGCGAGGCGCAGTTCGCCACACGCATCCAGAGCCTTTATGAAATGCTGGAAGAGGATCAATGAGGAGGTAGCAAGCAATGGCTAGTAATTTGAAATCGCTCGTCGGCTTCCACGAGATTGCAAATGCGCCCGCGAAAGCCCTGAAAACCTTCAAGGAGGAAACCGGCGAGCAGGCCGTGGGCTGCTTCCCCGTATGGACCCCCGAGCCCATCGTCCACGCCGGCGGGATGCTGCCCATCGGCCTGTGGGGCGGCACCATTGAGCTGAACAAGGTCCGCGCCTATCTGCCCTCCTTCGCCTGCTCCATCATGCAGGCCTGTATGGAGTACGAAATCGCTGGGGCCTATGACGACCTCGCCGCCGTCATTATCCCCGCCCTGTGCGACACCCTGAAGGCCGTGGGCCAGAAGTTCAAGGGCAAGTGCGTCTGCATCCCCACCGTCCACGCCCAGAACCGGCAGGTGACCGCCGCCGTGGACTACATGGTGGAGGAATACGCCGACGTGAAGCGCCGGGTGGAGGAAGCCACCGGCAAGACCATCACCGACGAGGCCCTGTCCAACAGTCTGGCCGTCTACAACGAGCACAACGCCGTTATGCGGGAGTTTGCCGCCCTGGCGGCGGAGAAGTCCGCCTATCTCACCGCGGCGGACCGCCACGCGGTGATGAAGAGCGCCTGGTTTGTGCGCAAGGAAAAGCACACCGCCATGGTCCGCGCCCTCATCGACGAGCTCAAAGCCCTCCCCGCCAAGGAGGATTCCCGCAAGCGGGTGGTCCTCAGCGGCATCATGGCCGAGCCCGTGGAGCTGCTGGACATTATGGAGCGCTGCGGCGTCGTGGTGGTGGGCGACGATCTGGCCCAGGAGTCCCGCCAGTACACCGCCGACTATCCCGACGGGGGCGCTCCCCTGGAGCGGATGGCCCGCCAGTGGTGCGAGGGCGTAACCTGCTCCCTGGCCTATGACCCCAAGAAGCCCCGGGTGGATCAGATTGTCCGTCTGGTCCAGGACAACAAGGCCGACGGCGTGGTGGTGTGCCTGATGAAGTTCTGCGACCCGGAGGAATTTGACTATCCCTTCATCCGCCGCAGGCTGGAGCAGGAGGACATTCCTCATATCCTGCTGGACATCGACCAGCAGATTACCTCGTATGGACAGGCACAGACCAAGCTCCAGGGCTTTGCAGAGATTCTTTGATATTGACTCGTGCCCCCTGCCGCCATTACGGCGCGGCTGTGCGGCGCCAGTCAGATGGAAAGGGCGATTCGACTATGTTGACAATGGGTTGTGATGTGGGCTCCACGTCCTCAAAGGCCGTCATTCTCAAGGACGGCACGGAGATCATCGCAAGCAAGATTGTTCCCCTGGGCACCGGGACAAAGGGCCCGGCCGCCGTGTATCAGGAAGTGCTGGATCTGGCGGGGGTTGCGCGGGAGGACCTGGACATGCTTGTAGCCACCGGATACGGGCGGCTGACCTTCCAGGGCGCGGATAAGCAGGTCAGCGAACTCAGCTGCCACGCAAGGGGCGTATCCTTTTTGAATCCAGCGGTACGCACCCTCGTGGATATCGGCGGACAGGACCTGAAAGCCTTGCGCGTCAACAGCCGGGGCGGCATGGAAAATTTCGTGATGAACGACAAATGCGCGGCGGGCACCGGGCGCTTTCTGGAGGTTATGGCCAAGATTCTGGACGTCCCCATCGGGGAGCTGGGAGAGCTGGCCCTGAAGTCCAACACGAAAATGATTATCAGCAACACCTGTACGGTATTTGCCGAGTCCGAGGTGGTCTCCCATCTGTCCAACGGGGTGCCCATTGAGGACATCGCGGCGGGCATTGCCCGCTCCGTGGCCAACCGGGCGGCCAGCCTGATTGGCCGGGTGGGCGTTGTGGATACGGTGGCCATCAGCGGCGGCGTCTCCAAAAACAAGGGCATTGTCCACTTTCTTTCGGAGGAATTGAATACACCGGTCTATGTGTCGGAGATGGCCCAGCTGGCCGGGGCCATCGGCGCGGCACTGTTTGGGTACAGCGCAGTGTTGAAACAAGAAAAGAGGGAGTGAGTTTGTGTGAATGATAAGACAAAACGTACGATAGGGCTGTTGGGATGCTTCCAGGTGGCCTCCGTTTGGTTTGGCTCTCACGTGGGCGGCGGCTTTGCCTCCGGCAACCAGACCATGCAGTATTACGTGAATCGCGGACCCTATGCGCCATTCCTGGCTGTGATTGCGGTCATTATCATCGGCCTGACCTACCGGGCCGCCTGGATGACCGCCAAGGAAAACGGTACTTACGAATACCGCGGGTGGGCTCTCAAGGAGTACGCCCCCGACAAGCGGGTTATGCCGATTCTCTTTGAGGTCTGCTGGTTCTTCCTGTGTCTGGTGGCCATCGCCACCTCGGTGGCCGGCGCCGCCTCCCTGTTCGAGGAATACGGCGTGCCCTATCTGGGCGGCGTGGCCATTATGGCCGTCATCATTACCCTGCTGGCCATCTTCGGCGCGGGCCTGCTCCGCAAGGCCAGCACAGTGATGACCATCGTCATGGCCGTCCTGATGCTCGTCATCTACGTGACCGCCATTGTCAACGCCCCGGCGGACGCCATCAGCACCAACACAGCCGCCATTGCCGCAGAGGCCCAGCCCCTGCACATCCAGCTCTGGAATACCCTCAAGTACGCCGGGTTCCAGTCCATCCTGGTGGGCAATCTGGTGGCGGTCTGCCAGCCCCTGAAGTCCAGAGCCGAGGTCAACACCGCCACGGGCATCGGCATCGTGCTCAACGGCGGCATGATCGCCCTGAGCATCATGGCCATGATCGCGTGGCTCCCCACCGCCCAGGGCACCACCCTCCCCATTTTCACCATCATCGACCAGAACCTGGGCCTGGGCTGGATGAAGATAGCCTACAGTGTTGTGCTGGTCCTGGCCTTCATCTCCACCGCCACCGGCGTGACCTTCGGTTCCGTGGCCCGCTTCGGCCCCCTGCTGGGCAAGAACGCCAGCAACCCCTTCCTGCGTGATGCGGTGGTCTCGGTGATTTTCGTGGCCATCGGCTCCATCATGTCCCTGGCCGGCCTGACCTCCCTGGTGTCCGTGGGCTACGGCTGGTGCGGCGTGTTCGCCATTCCCATCATCATCATCCCCTGCATTGTACTCAACATCATCCGCAAGCCCAAGCCCTTCGCGGAAGAGGGCGCGGAGAAGGCCGAGAGCAAGTAAGCGGCCTTCCGGCAGCAGAACAATCCATCGTTTGATTAGGAGGAGATTCAAATGGGCTATATTTTGAACGAAGAAGGTCAGGGCATCGTAGAGCTGGCCCGTGACTTTGCGCAGAACCGGGTTGCGCCAATCGTCAAGGAGTGCGACCTGAAGGGCGAGCCCCCCCTGGACGTATTCAAGGAGGCCTTTGACATGGGGCTCCACGCGCTGGAGATTCCGGAGGAATACGGCGGGAGCGGCACCGATTATTACACCGTGGGCGCCGTATATGAAGAGCTGGCCAAGGTAGACGCAGGCTTCGCCACCGGCGTGGCCGCCACCGGCCTGGGCCTGAAGCCCGTGCTGCTGGGCGGCACCCCCGAGCAGAAGAAATACTTTGCCGAGTTCCTCACCGGCTCCCGCGGCAACGGCTGGGGTGCCTTCTGCCTGACCGAGCCCGACGCGGGCTCCGACGCGGCAGCTGGCCGGACCGTGGCCGTGAAGGACGGGGATGAGTACGTCATCAATGGCCGCAAGTGCTTCATCACCAACGGCGGACTGGCCTCCGTCTACGTGGTGTTCGCCATCACCGACAAGAGCAAGGGCACCAAGGGGATTTCCGCTTTCATTGTGGAGCGGGACCGCCCCGGCGTCTCCATCGGCAAGGAAGAGGACAAGATGGGCATCCGCCTCTCCAACACCACCGACGTGGTCTTTGACGACGTGCGGGTTCCCGCCGACCACCTGCTGGGGCAGGAGGGCAAGGGCTTTATCCTGGCCATGAAGACCCTGGACCTGGCCCGGCCCATGGTGGCCGCTATGGCCATCGGCATTGCACAGCGGGCTGTGGACGAGGCCGTAGCCTACGCCAAACAGCGGGTCACCTTCGGCAAGCCCATCGTGAAGCATCAGGCCATCCAGTTCAAGCTGGCCGATATGGAGATGCGCACCGAGGCCGGCCGGGCCTCCATCATCAACGCCCTGAACCACTATTACGCCGGTCTGCCCTTCAGCAAGGAGGCCGCCGTGGCCAAGTGCTTCTGCGGCGACAGCGCCGTGCAGAACGCCCTGGAGGCCATTCAGATTCTGGGCGGCTACGGCTACTCCAGAGAGTACCCGGTGGAGAAGCTGCTCCGGGATGCCAAAATCATGCAGATCTATGAGGGCACCAACGAGATTCAGCGGGTGGTCATCGCGGGCAGCGTCACCGCGTAAGGTTCCGGCGCAAGGCAGCATTCCAAGACACAGGTCCCTTCGGGAGCCCCCCCGCCCTCCGGCGTGGGGACGGGGGCTCCCGGTCATTTGATTTAATATGTTGAAAGGAAGGATACATATGGGACAGTTGGATGGAGTTAAGGTCGTAGAGCTTGCGACTTATATCGCGGCGCCCTCCTGCGCCAGGATTCTGGCCGCTTACGGCGCGGACGTGATTAAGGTGGAGCCCCCCAAGGGGGACGACATCCGCAACGCGGCGGTGAGCTACTACTACCCCGCCCCCCTGGAGGACGGCACCAACCTGGGCTTCGATGTGCAGAACTTCAATAAGAAGGGTCTGGCCCTGAACCTGAAGGACCCCAAGGGCAAGGAGGCTTTCCTCAAGCTGCTGGAGACGGCTGACGTGTTCGTCACCAACAACCGGGTACAGGCCCTGGTCAAGATGGGGCTGGACTATGACACCCTCCACGCCAAGTTCCCCAGGCTGATTCATGCCTCCATTCTGGGCTACGGCGAGCAGGGCCCCCTGAAGGATAAGCCCGGCTTCGACTACACCGCCTATTTCTCCCGGG
Organism: Lawsonibacter sp.; assembly: GCA_022798855.1. Classification (GTDB taxonomy): domain Bacteria; phylum Bacillota; class Clostridia; order Oscillospirales; family Oscillospiraceae; genus Lawsonibacter. Next base: position 6,854 of record JAAWNI010000092.1, read on the forward strand.
GCGGCATCGCCAACTCCCTGATGGAGAAGGATACCGCGCCTGCGGTCCCCGTGTCCGGCTTTGGCGACAACTACGCGGGTATTGCCCTTTCCTCCGGCATCTGCGCCGCCCTCTACCGCCAGCAGAAAACCGGCCAGGGCGAGCGGGTCACCGTGGGCCTGTACGATATGGCCGTGTACGGCATGAACTGGATGATGGGTGCCATTGACTACGGCTCCGTGCTGCCCACCACCAGACGGCACACCAACTCCGCCGTGACCACCACCTACCTGACCAAGGACGGCCGCTGGATTCAGCTGGCGGTGATTGCCTATGACCCCAACATCCAGAAGCTGGCCAAATGCCTGGACCTGGAGCAGGAGATTATGGGCGATGAGCGGTTCAACACCTATAAGGGTATGCTGGGCCACATCGAGGAAATGGGCGCGCTGCTGGATGGGGCCTTTGCCAAGAAGGACCTGGCCGAGTGGGTGGAGATTCTCTCTGCGGCGGACCTGCCCTTTGAAATCGTTCAGACCCTGGACGAGGTCAAGGAGGACCCCCAGGCCTGGGCCAACGACTACATCTTCAAAAAGGAGCAGGACGGCGGGAAGAGCATCTACTACGTGCGCACCCCCATCGTCTTTACAGAGCAGCCCAACGTGAAGGAAGAGAGCGGCCGGGGCCGCGCCCCCCTGCTGGGCGAGGATTCCTCCGCCATCCTGAAGGAAATCGGCTATGACGACGAGACCGTCGCCCGTTATCTGGCCGAGGGAGTTATCACCGGAGCGTAACCCACAGCGGCACAGGCCGCCGTCAGGCAGGGCCGGAGGCAGTCCCCCGGCCCTGCCGCTCCTGTTTCGCACAGCCCGCCGGTGCTTCCGCGCCCAGGCGGGCGCAAGGCAATGTATAAGGAGGTCAGATTCCCATGAACATTTTACTCTGCGTCAAGCAGGTCCCGGATACCACCGAAATCAAAATCGACCCGGTCAAGAATACCCTCATCCGCGACGGCGTCCCCAGCATCCTCAATCCCTTTGACGGCTACGCCCTGGAGGCCGCCGCCCGCATCAAGGACAAGGACCCCAGCACGAAAATCGTGGTGGTCACTATGGGTCCCCCTCAGGCGGCGGCTGTGCTAAAGGAGTGCCTCGCCATCGCGGCGGACAAGGCCTATCTCGTCTCCGGCCGGACCTTTGGCGGGTCGGATACCCTGGCCACCAGCTACATCCTGTCCAACGCGGTGAAGCTGGTGGAGGAAACCGAGGGCAAGTTTGACGCCATTTTCTGCGGCAAGCAGGCCATTGACGGCGACACCGCCCAGGTGGGCCCCGAGCTGGCCGAGCACCTGGGCTACCCCCAGGTCACCTACGGCCTGGAGGCCGAGGCCGACGGGGACACCCTCAAGGTCCGGAAAGAGGTGGAGGAAGGCGTGGAGGTCATTGCCGTCAAGACCCCCTG
>JAAWNI010000093.1 GCA_022798855.1 Lawsonibacter sp.
AAAATCTTGAAATCCACAAAGGATTCCTGCGATTTTTTGCCTTGCTGGGCGGCAAAATCTCTCGTTCACCCGGCATTTTCGCTTATGAATACCGGTTCTTACTTTACAAGATTCACCAGCGCCTCCCCGGCCAGATACCGGCGCAGATTCTCCTGGGCCATCTCCACGCACCTCCGGCGGGTGATCTCCAGCCGCATTCCTCCGGCCACGTGGGGGGTGAGGAGCAGGTTGGGCACGTCCCACAAGGGGCTTTCGGAGGGCAGGGGCTCCGGGGTGGCGACGTCCAGGGCCGCGCCCCACAGCTTCCCTCCCCGCATGGCCGCCGCCAGGGCCTCCTGGTCCAGCACGGACCCCCGGCCGGCGCTGATGAGGACGGCGTCGTCCTTCATCAGGGCGATGCGTCGGGCGTCCATCAGCCCCGCCGTCTGGGGGGAGTGGGGGAGGGCCAGGGCCACCACGTCGGCCTGGGGCAGGAGGGCGTCCAGCTGGTCCATGGCCTGGACCTGGTCAAAGCCCTCCACCGGGCCGGACACGGTCCGCTTCAAGCCGATGGTCTTGGCGCCCAGGCCCTGGCACAGCTTGGCGAAGTCGGAGCCCACATGGCCCGCCCCCGCCACCAGCACTGTGCCCCCCAGGATGGTCTTCATGGGGCCCTCGTCCTTCCAGACGTGGGAGCGCTGGCTGTCCAGATAGGCGGGCAGGCGGCGGCAGACGGCCAGCAGGCTGGTGAGCATGTGCTCGGCCACGCTGCGGCTGTTGGAGCCGCTGGAGGAGGTGAACAGCGCCCCCTGGGGCAGAAAGCCGCTGTACTCCTCGGTGCCCGCCCACATGGTCTGGAACCATTTCAGGCTGGCCGCCCCCCTCATCATCTCCGGCCGGGGCCAGCCGAACACCACCGTGGCGGCGGCGATCTGCTCCGGGGTGACGGTGCCGCTCCTGGCGTAGACGTGGACGGCGTCGGGGGCGATGGCCTGGAACTCCTCCGCTTCCCCCTCGTGCAGGGGGAGGAGGTTTAAAATGTATTCAGACATGGATGGTACTCCTTTCAAATTTCGGGCAGGCCGTTTCCCACATTATATCGAACGCCGCCCTCCGTGGCAACCCCCATTCTTCGCCTTTACTCCCCGGCCAAGCTGTGGTAAGATAGAAAAAACTGCGGCGAAAGGAGGTGCGCCCATGGACGCCACCCTAGAAACCCCGCTCACCGATTTCCCCGGCGTGGGGGAGGCACGGGCCAAAAAGCTGGAGAAGCTGGGCCTGTCAACCGCCGCCGACCTTCTCGCCTGGTATCCCAGGGACTACGAGGACCGGCGGAAGGTCTACACCGTGGCCGAGGCCCCCCTGGAGGAGCGGGTATGCGTGGCCGCCATGGCGGCGGAGCACCCCCGGCTGTCCCGCATCCGGAAGGGGCTGGAGCTGGTCCAGGTGAAGGTGGTGGACCACACCGGGGCCCTGCACCTCACCTTTTTCAATCAGAGCTACATCGAGCGGGCCATCCGGGCCGGGGAGGAGTACATCTTCTACGGGGCGGTGGAGGGGCAGGGCCGGCGGCGGACTATGGTCAACCCCATATTCGAGCGGGCGGACAGGCAGAGCTTCACCGGCCGCATCATGCCCGTCTACCGGCTGACGGCGGGCATCTCCAACCATCTGCTGGCGTCCCTCACCCGGCAGGCCCTGCCCTGCGCCGAGGGCCTGCCCGAGACGCTGCCCCAGCGGGTCCGCCAGGAGCACCAGCTGGCGGCGGCGGAGTTCTCCCTGAAAAACATCCACTTCCCCCAGGACGAGGAGTCCCTGGAGCTGGCCCGGCGGCGGCTGGCCTTCGAGGAGCTGTTCTATCTGGCGGTAGGCCTGAGCTTTTTGAAGGACCGCCGGGGGCAGGAGGGGGCGGGGGCCCCTGTCCCGCCCCGGCCCAAGGAGGATTTTCTCAAGCTCCTCCCCTTCACCCCTACCCAGGCCCAGAGCCGGGTGATGGACGAGGCGGCCGCCGACATGGTGTCGGGCCGGCCTATGAACCGGCTGGTCCAGGGGGACGTGGGCTCCGGCAAGACCGCCGTGGCCGCTTATGCCGGGTGGCTGTGCGCCGGGGGCGGCTTTCAGGCCGCCCTGATGGCCCCCACCGAGGTGCTGGCCGAGCAGCACTATAGATCCTTGTCCGCCCTGCTGGCCCCCGCCGGAGTGCGGGTGGGGCTGCTCACCGGCTCCATGACCGCCGCCGGAAAGAAAAAAATCCGGTCCGCCCTGGAGTTTGGGGAGATAGATTTTGTGGTGGGCACCCACGCCCTCATCTCCGAGGGGGTGGCCTTCCGCAGGCTGGCCCTCATCGTGGCCGACGAGCAGCACCGGTTCGGGGTGGCCCAGCGGGCCGCCCTGGCCGCCAAAAGCGGGGAGGGAACCGCCCCCCACGTGCTGGTCATGTCGGCCACACCCATCCCCCGGACCCTGGCCCTCATCATCTATGGCGACCTGGACGTCTCCGTCATCGACCAGCTCCCACCGGGCCGCACCCCCATCGCCACCTATGTGGTCCGGGAGGACAAGCGCCAGCGGATGTATGGCTTTGTCCGGAAGCAGGTGGAGGAGGGGCGGCAGGCCTATATCATCTGCCCCGCCGTGGAGGAGAACCCGGACGCCGCCCTCCCCGGGGAGGAGCGCCCCGCCCTGAACCTGAAAGCCGTCAAGACCTACGCCGAAAAGCTCCAGAAGGAGGTCTTCCCAGACCTGCGGCTGGGCATCCTCCACGGGAAGATGAAGCCCAGGGAGAAGGAAGCGGCCATGTCCGCCTTTTCCAGCGGGGAGACTCAGGTACTGGTGGCCACCACCGTGGTGGAGGTGGGGGTGGACGTGCCCAACGCCTCCCTCATCATCATCGAGAACGCCGACCGCTTCGGGCTCAGCCAGCTCCATCAGCTCCGGGGCCGGGTGGGCCGGGGGCAGCACCCCTCCCACTGCGTCCTCATCACCGGCACCCGCAGCCGGGAAGCCATGGAGCGGCTGCATACCCTGGCTTCCACCACCGACGGCTTCAAGATATCCGAGGAGGACCTGAAAGCCCGGGGGCCGGGGGACTTCTTCGGCAACCGCCAGCACGGCCTGCCCCAGATGAAGCTGGCCGACCTGGCCGGGGACATGCGCCTGCTCAGCGAAGCCCAGGAGGCCGCCCGTTCCCTGCTGGAGCGGGACCCCCAGCTCGCCGGCCCGGAGAACCGGCCCGTCTGGGAGCGGGTGCGCCAGCTCTTCGCCGACACGCCGGATATCTTTAATTAGCGTTTTGTCCAGCTTGCTGCCCCCGTCCCCCTGAGAAAGGAATCCCCCCGCCACCGGGTTTCACCCGGCGGCCCTCCCCCCTTTAACAAGGGGGGCTTGGGTGCTTGAAGGCCCCGGTTCTGCTCCAAAGGCCCCCTTGCTAAAGGGGGCTGGCACGGCGCAGCCGTGACTGGGGGATTCTTTCACTTTGAACTGCTGCGTTTGCCGGAATCCCCATGCCGCCAGAGAACGGCGCGCCGGGGTCGTCGCGCCCTACAGATTTCTTATAAACGGAATCCCCCCCCACCTCTTTAACAAGGGGGCCCAATGGGAACACAGAGGAAAAACGAAGTTTTTCCGAAAGTTTTTTCTTTGGTTCTTTCTTTTTTCAAAAAAGAAAGAACACTATCAAAGGAGGAATTGACATGCTCACTTTCCGCAGCCTGACGCCGGAGGACCACGACCTGGTGCTCCCCATGGTACAAGATTTTTACCTCAGCGACGCAGTGGACCACCCAGTGGACAACGACATACTGGAGCGGTCCTTCCGGGACGCCGCCGACCCCGCCGAGCCCCTTCTCCGGGGCCTGCTGGTCCAGTGGGAGGGCCAGCCCGCCGGGTATATATACGTCACCCAGTGCTACGCCGCCGAGGTGGGGGGCCGGTGCGTCTTTATCGAGGAGCTGTACTTAAAGCCGGAGTTCCGCCACCGGGGCCTGGGGGTCCAAATCATGGCCTGGCTGGAGGAGGAGTACCCCGCCGCCTACCGTTTCCGGCTGGAGGTCACCCAGGTCAACCAGGGGGCGGTCCGCCTGTACCAGAAGGCGGGATACCAATTTCTGCGCTACGACCAGATGATCCTGGACAAAATCAAATGAAAGAGGGATAAGCTATGACCCCAATTGAAAAGGCCCGGGAGCTCCGGGCCAGCACCGACGTCCACTACAACTGCTGCCAGTCCGTCCTGATCCCCTTTGCCCAGCGGATGGGGCTCACCGAGGAGCAGGCCTTCGCCCTGGGGGCCAACTTTCAGGGCGGCATGCGCTGCGGCGCCGCCTGCGGCACCCTGACGGGGGCCATGATGGTGCTGGGCATGACCAACTACCCCCCGGAACAGGCGGACGCCTTCCGGAGGCAGTTCGTCAGCGAGCACGGGGATGTGAACTGCGCCGCCCTCCTCAAGGCCGCCCACGAGCGGGGCATCCCCCGGAAGGAGCACTGTGACGGGCTGGTCTTTCAGGTGGTGGAAGCGCTGGACTGAGCGGGAAAAACCACACAGGGGCGCCCGGCGGGCGCCCCTGTGTGGTGATCTGGAAGGATGGATGAAAAAGGAATGATAGAGTCAAAGCTCAAAAACCCTTGGGAGCGGCGGCAAGAGCGGCAGCCGGCGCTTCGTTAAATTTTTAACCCTTGCTCTGTGAATGACTTTACCACTCCCCACGGAGAAATGCCATCCCCAAATCCATTATATTTTGTATTGGTGTTTAGTTATGATTTCCGGCCCGGAAAAAAGAGCGTCTTTTCAGGGGATTTTTATGTAGGGGCGGCCTGTGGCCGCCCGCAAAAAAGATGTATCCGCCTATCACAAACGGGCGGCCAAAGGCCGCACCTGCCTATCCCCGAAAGGGGATAAAATGAAGGCAAGCGCGCCCCGGGAAAGGAGCTCTTGCAATCCCCGGCCCCAGGGGGTATGATATGGTGGACAAAAGACAGAGAGGAGCCTGGCCTTGGACGAACTGCGGCAGCTGCCTATCCCTCTGCTGGTCTGGTACCGGGAGAACGCCCGGACCCTGCCCTGGCGGAGCGACCCCACCCCCTATCACGTGTGGGTGTCTGAAATCATGCTCCAGCAGACCCGGGTGGCGGCGGTGCTGGACTACTACCGCCGGTTTCTGGCGGCCGCCCCTGGGCCGGAGCATCTGGCCGCCCTGCCCCAGGACCAGCTGATGAAGCTTTGGCAGGGCCTGGGCTACTACAGCCGGGCCAGAAACCTGCAAAAAGCGGCGGTCCAGATCATGGAGCGCCACGGCGGGGTATTCCCAAATACTTATGAGGACATCCGGGCGCTGGCCGGGGTGGGGGACTACACGGCCGGGGCCATCTCCTCCATCGCCTTCGGCCTGCCCGTCCCGGCGGTGGACGGGAACGTCCTGCGGGTGGCCGCCCGGGTGGCCGGGGACGGCGGCGACATCACCACCCCCGCCATGAAAAGGAAGGTCGCCCAGGCCCTGGCGGAGGTGATCCCCCTGGACGCCCCCGGGGACTTCAACCAGGCCCTGATGGAGCTGGGGGCCACCGTCTGCCTGCCCAACGGCGCGCCCCTGTGTGGACGGTGCCCGGCGGCGGGGTTCTGCCGGGCCTTTCAGGAGGGCCGCACCGGGGAGCTGCCCGTCAAAGCGGCAAAAAAGGCCCGGCGGGTGGAGGAGCGGACCGTCTACCTCCTCTTCCACGGGGACGGCGTAGCCCTGCGCCGCCGCCCGGACCGGGGCCTGCTGGCCGGGCTGTGGGAGTACCCCAACGAGCTGGCGGAGGGCAGGGATTGGCTCAGGGAGTGGGGGCTGTCCGCGCCGCTGGAGAAAGCGGGGGCGGGCAAGCACATTTTCACCCATATCGAGTGGCGCATGGCCGCCCTGGCCGGGGAGTTGGACAGCCCCGACCTGCCGGAGGGCTGGGTCTGGGCGGGGCGGACCGACCTGCGGGACACCTACGCCGTCCCCAACGCCTTCCAGAGTTTTTCCCGGTTGGTGATGGACCGGCTGGGGCATTTTTAACGGGGGTTTTGTTCCTTTTTCTTGGAAGAAAAAGGAACCGAAAAAGAACTTTCCCTGTTTTAGAACCGATACTCATAAGCGAAAATGCTGGATGGGCGAGTAATTTTGCCGCCTGGAAAGGCAATAAATTTGTGGATTTCAAGATTTTTTAACGCCGCCAGTCATTTGAGATTTTGAATACAGGTTCTTACTTTAAAATGAAAGGCTTGTCTGATGTGATTTGCGATCTGTGCCCCCGGAGCTGCGGGGCGGAGCGCTCCGAAACCGCCGGGGCGGGGTACTGCCGGATGCCCGCCCTCCCCGTCCTGGCCCGGGCCGCCCTCCACCACTGGGAGGAGCCACCCATCTCCGGGGCCCGGGGCTCGGGGGCCATTTTCTTTTCCGGCTGTTCCCTGGGGTGCGTGTTCTGCCAGAATGAGAAGATCAGCCACCAGGATTTCGGGCGGGCCACTACCCTGGACCGCCTGCGGGAGATATGCCGGTCCCTCATCGCCCAGGGGGCCCACAACCTGAATTTCGTCAACCCCACCCACTACACCCACGTCCTGGCCGGCCTGCTGGCCGGCTGGAAGCCCCCTGTCCCCGTCGTATTCAACACCGGGGGGTATGACAAAGCGGATACCCTCCGGGGGCTGGAGGGCAAGGTGGACATTTACCTCCCCGACCTGAAATACCTGGACAGCGAAACCGCCAAGCGCTGTTCCGCCGCGCCTGACTACCCCCAAACCGCCCAGGCCGCCATCCGGGAGATGGTCCGCCAGACCGGCCCCTGCCGGTTCGATGATAACGGCCTGTTGTTAAGGGGGACGATCATACGCCACCTCATCCTCCCCGGCCAGGTGGGCCAGGCCAAGGCGGTGATGGACTGGGTGGGCCGGGAGTTCGAGCCGGGGGCGGTGCTCTTCTCCCTGATGAGCCAGTACACCCCTTGGGGGGGCCTGTCCGCCCACCCGGAGCTGGACCGCCGCCTGCGCCCCGGCGAGATACGGGCGGCTCAGGCGTACATGGAGAACCTGGGGCTGAGCGGCTTCACCCAGGAGCGGGCCTCCGCCCGGGAGGAGTACACCCCGCCCTTTGATTTGACGGGAATTTGAGACAAAAAACCGATTGCAACCAATAGTTGCCCGGTAGTTGGTGGTGTTTTCCGCCGGGATATGGTAAGCTGGCCCCGGAGGTGGTTGATATGACATTAGGGGAAAAAATCAAAGAGCGGCGGACCGCCCATGGATTGACCCAGGAGATACTGGCCCAGGAGATGGGGGTCAGCCGTCAGGCGGTGGCCAAGTGGGAGTCGGGCCAGTCCGCCCCCAGCTCGGAAAAGCTCATCGCCCTGGCCAAGCTGTTCCATATCCCCCTGGACGAGCTGATTGGCGTCGGGACGGCTCCGGCGGCTTCCGGCAGAAAACCAAATCCCATCCTTCGGGCCAACCTGACGAGGATGGCTATTACGCTCCATGCCGCTTTTGGGTACGCAGCCGCGCAAAACCTCTGGATGGCCCGGAGGGTTTTCTATCGCTCCGACGTGATGGCGCCAGCTATTTTTTCCGGCGTCCTTCTGCTCCTGTGCTCCATATGGATGGCATCCAACCACCGGTTTGAGCCTGATCTAAAGCAGAGGAGGAAGAACACCCGTATTGAACTGCTGTACTGCCTGGTCCAGCTGGGCCTTGGGTATCTTGTGGTTTACGCTGGAATCGGCCTTGTGGGCGGGCTGCTGATGATGATTGCGGTGTTTGTCTACATCGTTTTCATCAACCCCAGATACATGAATAGGAAGCTGACAAAATGAAGGATTTTTGGGTGGCCCACTGGCTCCACTGTCCGCCGGAGAGGGAGTTTGTCAACGGCCGGCGGGTGATTCTGAAACATCTGTGTTTCGGGCCGGCGGAGTCGCGGGTCTGGTTTGCCGCAGAGGAGGGCGGCTGCTGGTATGAGGAGCGGACCCTGGAGGGGGTTCAGGCGGGGGAGTCGCTTCTGGAGCCGGTGGGCCGTGAGGAGCTGCAAAGGCTTCTCAGCGGTGAGGTCGCCCTGTGCCGGCGGCTGCGCCAGGAGGAGCTGATTCCTCTGTTCCAGGAGGAAAAGGAGCGTTGGCGTTAGGGCTCCCTCCAAGAGGGAGGCTTTTCGGCAAGCGAAAACCGCCACCCTGTCCGGCGGCGGTTTCTGTCTCTTTATAAAGAACCTGTATTCACAATCTCAAACGACCGTCTGGACGGGCCTTTTGCCGCCTTGCGGCGTTAAAAAATCTTGAAATCCACAAAGGATTCCTGTGATT
>JAAWNI010000094.1 GCA_022798855.1 Lawsonibacter sp.
TTCAACAGCAGAAAAACCGCCATCACCGGCACCACCGCCAGCATCACATAGTAAAGCATCTGCTCCGGCATAACCAGGTTGATCTGAACGCCCAGCCAGGCCCCCACAAGGGCCCCCGCCGCGCCGGCGGCGGCGCTGGGGATGTGGACGTCCCCCCGCTTCAAAAACCGCCCGGTGGCCAAAACTGTGCCGAAGGCGTTGCCGCATTTGTTGGTTCCGGAGGCCATGTGGGCGGGCAGGCCCGCAATCAGGTAGGCTGGCAGGGTGATAAGCCCGCCGCCCCCAGCCACCGCGTCAATCAGCCCGCCCAGAAAAACCAGCGGGCAGACGATCAGCCAAATATGTGCCAGTTCTGACAGTTCCATATATCTCTCTCCAATCCTGAATGGCGCACAGGCGCGTAATTTGAGCCTTTACAGGGGGCCCTCCCCTTTGATTTCCTCCCAATACCGCTTGGCGGCCTGCTCGGTCTTGTTGTCGCCGTACTGGTAATAACGCGTACCCACCAGCTCGTCCGGGAGGTACTGCTGGGCGACCCAGTGCCGGGGGAAGCTGTGGGGGTACTTGTAGCCTTGCTCCCGCTCTTGTCCGGTGGAGTCGGCATGGACATTTTGCAGCTCCCGGGGGATGCCCCCGGTGCGCCCCGCCCGGACGTCTGCCAGGGCGGCGTCGATGGCCATGCAGGCGGTGTTGGACTTGGGGGCGGTGGCCAGCAGGATGACCGCCTCGGCCAGGGGCAGTTTGGCTTCGGGGAGCCCTAACTGGAGGGCGTTGTCCACGCAGGCCTTGACGATGGGCACCGCCATGGGGTAAGCCAGGCCGATGTCCTCGCTGGCGGAGCACAAGATCCGCCGGATGGCGGTGATCAGATCCCCCGCTTCCAGCAGCCGGGCCAGATAGTGGAGGGCCGCGTCCGGGTCGGAGCCCCGCAGGGACTTCATCAGGGCGGAAGCGATGTCAAAGTGGGCGTCCCCCTCCCGGTCGTAGCGCATGGCGGACTTCTGGGCGGCGGTTTTGGCGTCCTCCAGGGTGACAAGTAGTTTCCCTTGCTCCCTCCTGGCGGCAGTAAGAAGGAGCTCGATGGCGTTCATGGCCTTGCGCACATCCCCCCCGCAGGCCGAAGCGATGTGCTCCCGGACGCCCTCCTCACATTGGACCTCCGCCCCCAGCCGCTCCCCCATGATGGAGACGCCCCGGTCGATGGCGGGGAGCACGTCCTGAGCGGTGATCTGCTTAAACTCGAAGACGCTGGCCCGGGACAGCACCGCCCCAAAGACGGCGAAAAAGGGATTTTCCGTGGTGGACGCGATGAGGGTTATGCGGCCGTCCTCCATGAACTCCAGCAGGGACTGCTGCTGTTTCTTGTTAAAGTACTGGATCTCGTCCAGATAGAGCAGCACCCCCTCCGGGGCCAGCAGGGTGCCGATGTCCGCCATGATGTCCTTGATGTCGGAGATGGAAGCGGTGGTGGCGTTGAGCCGGTGGAGGGGCCGGTTGGTCCGCTGGGCAATGATGTTGGCTACAGTGGTCTTGCCCGTGCCCGAGGGGCCGTAGAAAATCAGGTTTGGGATATTGCCACCCTCCACGATCCGGCGGAGCAGGCCGTCCTTCCCCAAAATATGGCCCTGCCCCACCACCTCGTCCAGGGACTTGGGCCGTATCTCGTCCGCCAAGGGGCGGTATGCCATAGCGCTTCACACCTTTCTTTCCGCCGCCATTCCCGCGGCGGCCAGCATCTTATCTTGAAAAAAGTGGTTGAACAGGGCGACGGCCCGGCCCACACCAATCATGGCCGCGATAGTGCCAATGCCAATTCCGATGATTTTCCCGCCAAAGCACAGCCCTACCGCCGCTGTGGCACAGACGCAGCCAATGTCAAAGATGTTCTTTGTCATCCCCTGATCCTTGCCGATTTTGTCCGCGATTGCTTGGACAATGCCGTCTCCCGGGTTCGGGAACAGCCGCATATTTATCGTCATCGCGATGCCCAGGCCGGTAAGGATAATCGCCGCCGCCAGCAATAGCAGATTCGCAAACAGGCTGTGGCTTCCGCTGTCGTAAGGGAGCAAAGCGTCGCACAGATTCAGCAGGCGGCTGAAAATAAGGCTTACAACAATCTGAAGCAAGGTGGCCGCCCGTTCCCCTTTGTCCCGCAAGGCCAGCTGGACCGCCACAAACAGGATGTAGAGCAAAAAGGTCATATCGCCAAAATTCAGGGAAAATATCTGTGACACACTATAGGCCACGGAAATAATGGGCGAGACGCCCAGCCCTGTCTTGGTGTTCAAGGTGATCCCCAACGCCAATACCGCCATGCCCCCGCTGTAAATCAACCACCGATAAGGATTTTTCAACCGTATTCGCTCCTTCTTGCTTCATCTTCCAGCGCCCCGCTGTAGCTTTTCAGCCGCTTCCGCCGTTTCCTCCAGTCAGGCATGAGGGCGTCCATCCGGGCGTAAAATCCCGGCCCGTGGTCGTGGTGGAGGAAGTGGACCAGCTCGTGGAGGGCCACGTAGTCCCGCAGCTCCTCCGGACACCGGGCCAGGGCGGTATTCAAGGTAATGTATCCCTGCGTCCAGTGGCAGTTGCCCCACTGGCTTTTCAGCGCCCGGAGCTTCAACAGCGGAAAGGCCACCCCCAGCGGCTCCACCAGGGGGTAGGCCCGCTCCAGGGCTTCGGCCAGCAGGCGGGCGCACTCCTCCCGGGGCACGGCCGGCAGCGGCTCAGCCCGCCGCTCTTCCCGGCGGCTGAGGGCGTTCAAAATCCACTCGCTCTTCTCCCGGATGAAGTCGTCCGCCTGTTTGACAGGGCACCGCAGGGGGACGGAAACCATGATCTCCCTCCCCGCCCCAACCCGCAGGTTCAGGTTTTTGACCCGCTTTCGGGTCAGCGTGTAGGTAAGGGGACCCCTGGGGGTGTCCACCATGCGGAGCTGAGGGGCCGTCCGGGTCACCATTTGTTTTCCACTTCCTCGGCGAAGCCCAAAAAATCCTTGACAAAGACTTCTGTTCCGTCGTCCAGCAGGGCCAGGCCGGTGAATTTTCCAAAAATCTGATGCTGGTCTGATTTGACGATCCCCGCCGCGCTGGAGCAGGCGGAGCGGTCCAGTATGGGGTCGAAGCGCATCTCAAACCGGCCGTCGTCGCTGGTAAACTCCCACTGTTCCATATACCGGCGCTTGCGGCGGCGTCCGGGGATTTTGAACCGCACCTTGGACAGCTTATGGGCCTTTCCGTTGTAAAACAGCATGTTTTCAGTGGCGGCGGAGGTATTCCCAAAGCCATAGCCCAGGTTGAACCCAAAGGGGACCCCCTCCGCCAGCCCGGAAGCGGAAGCCCAGAACCAGGTGTTGTGGTAGGTCCACACCCCCCGGCCCCAGTCCAGCACGGCGAAGGAGTCGGCGGGGTCCAGCATGTACTCGCTCTCCCCCACCGTCACCTTGCCGGAAGCCCGCAGACAGTTGATTTTCTGGTTGAAGTAAAAATGCCCCGGCTTGTCAAAGGGGGTGCAGATCACCATGGACTCCTCCGGCTCCTCGGTCAGCTCAATGTAGGCGTCCAGGGGCTCCCGGCCCCGGAAGTGCTCCATGTGGGCGTAGAGAAGCCGCCGGTCCTCCTCCCGGCGGAAGAGAAGCGAGTAGCCCTTGCCGCCCGAAGCGCTGTCCCCCTCCGCCGAGCTGGCGGGCATCCCCGTCGTCCCCATGGGCATCAGGCGCATGGGGCTTTTGGTAACTTGGGTGTTCTCCCAAAAATCCAGCAGCGAGATGGAGTCCAGCCCCATATAGCCGTTGTCCGCGATGGTCAGCGCCAGGCCAAACTGGCCGTTCATGACCAGATAGTAGTCCCACTCCTTGATCCGCAGCGCGGACGCCTTGATCTGGTTCCGGTCGTACACCGGCAGCAGCTTTTTGGCGAAACCCGCCTCCCGCAGGTTGCCCTGCCCGTCCAGCAGCGGCCCCGCCTGCGTGATCTCATGCTGTTCCATAACCGTCCGCCTCCTTTCATTCCCGCCTATTATACTGTAAAAATTCTCTTTCTGCAATTATTTTCTTCAGATTTCAAAAACCCCATTGACTTTTTGCACTCTACTAATTACAATATATTTTAAGAGTGCGGAAAGTAGGTGATGACGTGAGCCCACGCACAGGGCGGCCAAAGGCAGAGAACCCGCTCAACTTCGGTTTGCAGGTACGTTTTGACCGGGAAACAAATACCCGGCTGTTGGCATATTGCGAGAAGCACGGTGTCACAAGAACGGAAGCGATCCGCCGCGGTATCTATCTGCTTTTGGAACAAGAAAAATAATGTAGGGCAAGGGCTCTGCCCTTGCCTTATTCTATTTTATCCCCTTTCGGGGATGGGCAAGGGTAGAACCCTTGCCCTACATGACGTACCCGCCGGTATTTCCAGATGCAGCCGTCAAATTGATTTTTAGTGGGACAGGCAAGAAGCTTCTTTTTTCCGCATATCCTCACAGAGAAATACCTTTGGGGGGTGCGGGACATTGGGACGGCTTGTAGGCAAGGCGCAGTATCGGGATATTCTGCTGGGGGTTGGGCTTCTCTGGGCCACCCTGGCGCTGGTGCTGTGGCCGGAACAGGCTATGGAAGCCATGCGGGACGGAATCAAGCTGTGCGGCAACGTGATTCTGCCCTCTCTCTTCCCCTTTTTCGTGCTGTCCTCCCTGGTGGTGGAGCTGGGGATGTCCCGGTATTTGGGCCGGCTTCTGGAGCCAGTGATGGCCCCGCTGTTTTATGTAAATGGAAACTGCGCCGCCGCCCTGGCCCTGGGCTTTGTGGGAGGATACCCCGTGGGCGCCCGGACGGCCATCCAGATCTATGAAAACGGCCAGTGTTCCCGCACCGAAGCGGAGCGGATGCTGGCCTTCTGCAACAACAGCGGCCCCGCCTTCATTCTGGGGGTGGTGGGCGCCGGAGTGTTCGGCAACGGAATGGCGGGGCTGCTCCTCTACCTGACCCACCTGCTGGCCTCTCTGTGCGTCGGGGTGCTGTTCCGGTTCTATAAGCCGGGCGACCGCCCCCAGACCCGGCGGGCCAGGGCGGCTCAGTTTCAGGCGTCCAGCTTTCCCAAAGCCATGATCAGCTCTGTCACCGGATCCCTTCAATCCACCCTCAATATCTGCGCCTTTATTCTGTTTTTTACCGTCTGCCTCCGGATTTTAGCCTACGCCGGAATTTTGCGGACTCTGGGCCGGGTCCTCTCCCTCCTGCTGGCCCCCCTGGGGATGAGCCAGACCTGGGCTGAGCGTCTGCTCACCGGCTTAGTAGAGGTGTCCTCCGGGGTATCCTCCCTCACCGACGGCTCCCTCTCCGGGCGGCTGTCCATGGCCGCCTTCATGCTGGGCTGGGCCGGGGTGTCGGTCCACTGTCAGGTACTGGCCTTCCTGGGGGACAGCGGCCTGTCCGTCAAGACATATGTGGCCGGAAAGCTGCTCCACGGCGGGATTTCCGCCCTCCTGACCAACCTGCTTTTCCGCCTGTTTCCTTTCAGCAGCCCGGCTTCCGTCTACCTGGCGGAGCAGGCCCAGGCCATCTCCCAGCTGGATTTTGACAAAGCCCTCACCCTCTCCGCCGTGTCCGCGTGGGCCATGTGGCTGATTTTTTTGGCCCTCACCGTCTACGCGGTACAAAAAAACAGTGGAAAAGACCGCCCGAATGTAGTATAATATAGGCATATACCCAAATACGGCAAAGGAGTGACCCGCCATAAAACTGTTTCAGACCTCCATCGAGCCCCGCTGCGCCTACTGCGCCCGGGGGCGTGAGCTGGACCCTGGACAAATCGTCTGTCCGAAAAAGGGCGTGATGTCCGCCGGTTCCTACTGCGGCGCTTTCCGGTACGACCCACTGAAACGGGTGCCGCCCCGCCCCGCCAAGCTGTCCAGCTCCGGCCTTCGGGATGAGGATTTCAGCCTCTGACGCTCCACACTGAAAACTACCCGTAAAGCTATTTAGCTTTACGGGTAGTTTTTTGTCATTTCCTGAACCTTTCCTGAAAAACCTCCCCACTGCGACCACATCCCCCACCAGTCGCCGCTCCCCGTGGCGAAGGGCGTCGCAGAAGGGGGTTTTCTGCGATATTTTTCTCTTTTCCAAATCAGAATGGCACTATATAATGTGGTCGTAATCTCAATATACCGAAAGGAGATACAATATCATGGAAATGAAGATTGCTGTGCGGCAGTACCGCGACCAGGAAGGAAAAAATCGGTGTTTCCACTATTTTCTCACCATCGACCAAGAGGAAACCCCCCGGCTCTTCTGCGAAAACTACGGAGTACGCATCTGTGAGGAAAACGGAGCGGAGTGCGTGATCCCCGCCATCACCACCAGCGCCGTCCGCATCGACGAGCTTATGACATTGCTTGTGGACCACGCCGTCGGGCCGGCCGGACTGGCCGACATCGTGGCGGATTGGTTGTAAAGCGGTTATACCTGCTGGCGCTTGCGTTCTCCGCGTTTTTTACCGCTTGCCGCCCCATTTCCGCAACAGGACCACCATCAGGGCAATCAGGCCCAGGACCACAAAAATCCCGGACATCCCCTGTACCAACATCTCCAGCGCCTGCATAACTGTCTCACTCATATGAATCGCTCCCTCCTTTTATAATCAGCCTAAATTGGCAAAGTATTGCAGTACCACTCCCCCGGCCACCACCGAAGCGATCTGGCCGGAGACATTGGCGGCGATGGCGTGCATGAGCAGATGGTTCTGGCTGTCGGCTTCCAGGCCCAGCTTCTCAATCACCCGGGAGGACATGGGGAAGGCCGAGATGCCCGCCGCCCCCACCATGGGGTTGATTTTGCTCCCCGGCGTTACAAGGTTCAGGACCTTGACAAAGAGCACACCGATCATGGAGTCCAGCACGAAGGCCACAAGGCCCAGGCCCATGATTACCAGCGTCTCCACCCGCACAAACTGGTCGGCTTTCATGGAGAAGGAAATGGTGATGCCCAGCAGAAGGGTGATCAGGTTGGCCAAATCGTTTTGGGCAGTGTGGGACAAGGTGGCCAGCACACCGCACTCCCGGATCAGGCTGCCGAACATCAGGAAGCCCACCAGCGCCACCGAAGCGGGGGCCACCAGTCCGGCGATGACCGTCACCAGAATGGGGAACAGAATCCGCATCCGGCGGGTAACGCCCTTGGGCTCATAGGGCATACGCATGGCCCGGTCCTTTTTGGTGGTGGCCAGCTTGATGGCAAAGGGTTGAATGATGGGCACCAGCGCCATGTAGGAGTAAGCCGCCACAGCAATGGCCCCCACAAAGTTGGAGCGGAGCACCTGGGCCACCATGATGGCGGTGGGGCCGTCCGCCGCGCCGATGATGCCGATGGCGGCCGCGTCCTTGATGTCAAAGACCAGCGCCGCAGCGATAATGATGGTGAGAAAAATGCCCGCTTGGGCCGCCGCACCGCAGAGGAACAGCTTGGGGTTGGCCAGCAGGGGGCCGAAGTCGATCATGGCCCCGATGCCGATGAAGAGCAGGATGGGCATGGCTTCGCTGGCTTCGATGCCCGTCTCAAAGAGCCACTGAATGATGCCCCGCGTCTCCCCCACCCCCGCGCTGAACTGGTTGATGACGCCGGACAGGGGCAGGTTGACCAAAATCGCGCCAAAGCCCATGGGCATGAGCAGAGCGGGCTCCAGGCCCTTCTCTATGGCCAGCCAGATCAGCAGGCCGCCGATGACATACATCACCGCCTGCTGCCAGGTGACCGACAGCAAGCCGCTCCAGAGAAATGAAAAATCCATACTTACACTTCCTTTTCGTTTATCTTGTCCTCCCAGGAGAAATTTATAAAAAAGACCCGCGCTCCGAAACCGGAACGCAGGTCTGGTCATTTCAGGCACAGCCAGAGCGGCCTTGCGGGCCGCACATGCTTGTTGACTGGCGCCACGCGCCCGGTATGGGCGCGCCGACTACTCCCCTTTGTTTGTTGGAATATAATATCACAGCCCCCAAGCTTTGTCAAGGAAAATTTTCCATGGACCCACGCCCGGCCGCCCCTACATAAAATCTGCGGAAAGGACATTCCCTTAAAAATCTGGGAATTGACAGCGGGGCTTTTTTCCTGTAGAATAATCGGGCAGTAAGCTGGACAGCCGCGCGGGCGGGGCGAAAGGCCCGCTTGTGAGGAAAGTCCGGGCTCCGCAGGGCAAGGATAACGGGTAACACCCGCCGGGGGCGACCCTAGGACAAGTGCAACAGAGATATACCGCCCCGTTCCC
>JAAWNI010000095.1 GCA_022798855.1 Lawsonibacter sp.
GGCATAGTATTCCTCCTATAAAGAAAAATTTCGTATACCTTCGGTGTTTCCCCTCTCCCCCAAGAAAAGATTCAGCAAAGTATATACGTGCATGGCTTATGATACCATCATTTTTGTGCAAAATCAAGACCTGTTCATGAAAAAACAAAATCGCGTTCAAGAATTGTTCACAATCCACAAATCCCGCCCCAAGAAAATCTCCCTATTGTACAAAGTCAGTTTCCTCCCTTTTCTTTTTTGCCAACCTGTGGTATTCTTATAAAAGCAGCCAGCGCACACGCTGAAACAGGGAGGAATTATGGGCGAAATCATCAATAACTTTTTCAATCCCCAGGGCATCACGCTCTGGAAGCTGTACACCCCCCAGGACTACCTTTTCATCGGCCTGCTGATCGTCCTGGGCGCGGCGGCCCTGTGGCTCGCCACCCGGCAGCTGGCCAAGCAGCGGACGCCGGAGGGCACCACCGCCCGGATGGCGAAAAAGCTGCGCAAGCTGGGGGGGCGCGGGGCCCAGGTCTGGCGGGACGTGACGGTGGTCTCCCAGCGGGGCCGGTGCGTCTGCCCCATGCTCTACGCCGCCCGTGAGGGGGTCTATGTGGTGCAGGTGTACCACTTCGGGCTGGACGTGTCCGGAAGCGCCTCCTCCAAGTACTGGACCCTGTCCTTCAACAAGGATGTGCGCCAGGTGGACAATCCCCTGGACGCCATGGACGAGCAGATCGTAGTGGTCAACCGGGTGCTGGCCAAGGCCGGGCTGGGCCACGTGCCGGTGGAGAAGCTGGTGCTCTTCGCCGACGTCTACGGCCGGCCCCGGGTGGACCTCCGGGGGGTGGACTGCGCCGTGGTGCGCCAGGACCTGAACAAGTGGCGCAAGCAGAAGAAAAACCTGCCCTCCGTCAGCCTAACGGAGCTGGCAAAGGCGCTGGAAGCGTCCTTCCAGCGGTGACCCCGGCCAAATGTCAATACGCGGCTATGGCCGCTGAATGAAAGGAGAACACACACCATGATTCAGATCAACGAGGAGCGGCTGCTCAAGGAATTTCTGGAGTTTGTACAGATCGACAGCGAGAGCTGCAACGAGAAGGCCATGGGCGAGCGCCTGTGCCAGGTGCTGAAGGAGCTGGGGCTGGAGCCCATCACCGACGAGGCGGGCAAGACCTACAACTCCAACGGCTTCAACGTCTTCGCCCGGCTGCCCGGCGAGGGGGAGCCCATGGTGCTCACCGCCCACATGGACACCGTGGTCCCCGGCAACGGGGTCAAGCCTGAGATCCGCGGCGGCGTCATCTACTCCGACGGCACCACCGTCCTGGGCGGCGACGACAAGAGCGGCATCTGCGGCATTCTGGAAGCCGTCCGGCTGGTCCTGGAGAACAACCTGCCCCACCGCCCGGCGGAGATCATCTTCTCCATCGGCGAGGAGGGGGGCATGCGGGGGGCCAAGGCCTTCGACTGCTCCCAGCTGAAAAGCAAGCGGGCCTATGTCTTCGACTCCTCCGGCGAGGTGGGCAAGGTGATCGTGGGCGCCCCCGGCCAGATCAAGGTGTTCGCCGACGTGGTGGGCCGCAGGGCCCACGCCGGCATCGCCCCCGAGGACGGCATCAGCGCCATCCAAGTGATGGCCAAGGCCATCGCCAAAATGAACCTGCTGCGCATTGATGAGGAGACTACCTGCAACATCGGCGCCATCAAGGCGGAGTTCGCCACCAATATCGTCCCCGACCGGTGCTCCATCGTGGCCGAGGTCCGCAGCCGCGACTTCGACAAGCTGAACGCCCAGGCCGAGCACATCCACAAGTGCCTCCAGGAGGCCTGCGATGAGTCGGGGGCTTCCCTGGAGTGGAACCCGGTGACCAACTACGTCTCCTACCGGGTGCCCGAGGACAGCGAAATGGTAAAGGACCTGCTGGCCTGCATCGACCAGATCGGCCGGGAGAAGCTGGTCACCCTGGGCGGCGGCGGCAGCGACGCCAACATCTACAACCAGAAGGGCATCCAGGCCGTGGTGCTGGGCACCGGCATGACCAAGGTACATACCACCAGCGAGTGCATCAAAATCTCCAACCTCAACGACACGGCCCGGTTGGCCCTGGCCCTGCTGACCATGTGAGGGGGCGGGTATGAATTTTGACCATGTGAGTCTGGAGCAGCTGGGCCAGGAGATGATCCAGCTGCGCCGGGACTTCCACAAGCACCCCGAGTCGGGCTGGACCGAGTTCCGCACCACCGCCCGCATCATCGACGAGCTGGAAAAGCTGGGGCTCACCGTCCAGTACGGCCCCTCCATCCACGTGCGGGAGAAGATGTTCGGCCTGCCCAAGGAGGACGTGCTGGAAGCCTGCTGGCAGCGGGCCATGTCCGAGACTGGCCGCCCCGACCTGGTGGAGGCCATGAAGGGGGGCTACACCGGCTGCCTCACCGTCATCGAGGGTGCCCTCCCCGGCCCCACCGTGGGCATCCGGGTGGATATCGACTGCAACGACGTGGAGGAAGCCGACGACCCCAAGCACCCCCCCTGCGCCCTGGGCTTCCGCTCCACCCACCCCAAGTGCATGCACGCCTGCGGCCACGACGCCCACGGCGCCATCGGCGTGGGGGTGGCCAAGCTGCTGTGCGCCTGTAAAGACCAGCTCCGGGGCAGGGTGCTCCTCGTCTTCCAGCCCGGGGAGGAGGGCCTGCGTGGGGCCGCCAGCCTCACCGCCGCAGGGCACTTCTCCCAGTGCGACTACTTCTTCGGCGGGCACGTGGGCCTGCTGGACGGCCTGGGCGTGGGCACGGTGGCCGCTGGGGGCCACGGCTTCCTGGCCAGCACCAAGTTCGACGCCATGTTCCACGGCGTCCCCTCCCACGCCGGAGCCGCCCCGGAACAGGGGCGCAACGCCCTGGCGGCGGCGGCCATGGCCACCCTGGGGATGCTGTCCATCTCCCGCCACCACGACGGGGCCAGCCGGATCAACGTGGGCACCTTCCACGGGGGCACCGGCCGCAACGTCATCCCCGCCGAAGCGGAGCTGACCATTGAGACGCGGGGCAGCACCACCGCCATCAACGAGTATATGGAGTCCGAAGCCCGACGGGTGTGCCAGGCGGCGGCGGACATGTACGGCTGCACCTTCGAGACCCGGTTCATGGGCTCTGCTGGCTGCATCGTCTGCGACGAGCCCCTGGTGGACCGCACCATTGAGGTCCTCTCCCAGATGGATGGGGTCGCGAAAATCCTCCGGGATATCGACTTCGGCGGCGGTGAGGACGTCACCACCATGATGCGGGACGTCCAGGAGCACGGGGGCCAGGTGGTTGAGCTGGTCTTCGGCATGCCCCTGGCCGCCCCCCACCACAACGACTACTTCGACGTGGACGAGCGGGTCATCCCCCTGTCCATTCGGATATTCGCCGCCCTGGCGCTTACCGCCGGGGACTGGAACAAGCAATGAAAACCGCTTCCACCCCCGTTTTGGGGGTGGAAGTAAATAATTTTTATTGGGGAGGAATGTTATATGTCTGAACTGCGCGGCATAATTGACAAGTATTGGGAAAAAGTGAAGGAGCACCGCTATTGGCTCCACCAACACCCGGAGCCCAGCGGACAGGAGAAGGAAACCTCCGCCTATGTAGCCCAGGTCCTGCGGGACATGGGCCTGGAGCCCACGGAGCACGTGGGCGGCTACGGCGTCACCGCCCTGATCCAGGGCAAGGGGCCGGGCAAGTGCGTGGGCCTGCGGGCCGACATGGACGCCCTCCCCCTCACCGAGAGCACCGGGCTGGCCTGCTCCTCCCTGAACCCCGGCATGGCCCACTCCTGCGGCCACGACGCCCACACCGCCATGCTCCTGGGGGCGGCCTATGTGCTCAACGAGCTGAAAGACACCTTCCCCGGCACCGTCAAGCTGGTGTTCCAGCCCTCTGAGGAGAACGCCGCCAGCAGCGGGGCCAAGAAAATGATCGAGGACGGCGTGCTGGACAACCCCAAGGTGGACGCCATGTTCGGCCAGCACGTCTGGCCCGCCCTCCCCCTGGGCCAGGTGGCGGTGCGGGACGGCCAGATGATGGCCTCCTCCGACCGGCTGTTCCTCACCGTCAAGGGGAAGAGCTCCCACGGCAGCGCCCCGGAAAACGGCATCGACGCCATCATGATCGCTGCCTATGTGGTAACGGCGCTCCAGTCCATCGTGGCCCGGAACGTCTCCCCCCTGGACAGCGCGGTCATCTCCTTCGGCAACATCCACGGCGGCTCCGCCTACAACATCATCACCGACGAGGTGAAGCTGGAGGGCACCTGCCGCAACCTGAACCCCGCCATCCGCGACACCATGCCCCAGCGCATCGAAAACATCATCAAGGGCGTTGTGGAGGGCATGGGCGGCTCCTATGAGTTCACCTACCTCCGGGGCTACTCCCCCACGGTGAACACCCCGGACAAGGCCGCCCTGGTGAAGGAGGCCATTGTGGACGCCGTCGGCCAGGAGGGCCTGCTGATCCCCGAGCGCCCCGCCCTGGGCGGCGAGGACTTCTCCTTCTACTGCGAGAAGGTGCCCTCCGCCTTCTTCTGGCTGGGGTGCCACGACCCCGCCAAGCCCCCCATCCCCATCCACCACGGCGCTTTCGCCCCCGCCGAGGAGTCCCTGCCCATCGGCATGGAGGTCATGGTGGGCGCCGCCCTCAAGTTCCTGCGCCAATAACACGCCAAAAGGGCGGCCAAAACGGCCGCCCTCTTTTTACGCGGGCTGTTCCCCGCCGGTAAGCTCCTGGATGGTGCGCAGCAGCAGGGGCAGGTCCATGGGCTTCAACAGGTGGGCGTCTATGCCGCTCCCCTTCGACCTGCGCCGGTCGCTCTCCAGCATGTTGGCCGACAGGGCGATGATGGGCGTCCTGGCCAGGGCGGGGTCGGGCAGGGCCCGAATGGCCACCGCCGTCTCCCAGCCGTTCATCACCGGCATCTGTAGGTCCATCAAAATCAGGTCGTAGTCCCCCGGGGCCGCTTTCCTCATCTTCTCCAGGGCGATCTTGCCGTTTTCCGCCGGCTCCACCACAAAATTCAGCCGCTCCAGCAGCTCCGTCTCGATCTCCCGGTTGATCTCGTTGTCCTCCACCAGCAGGATGCGTTGGGGGCCCTCCCAGCGCCCCGCCCGCTCCGGGGCGCCGGCGTTCCGGCCCTGGACCCGGAAGGTGAAGGAGGCGGTAAAGGTGCTCCCCCTGCCCACCTCGCTCTGGACGTCCATGGCCCCGCCCATCATGTCGGCGATGTTCTTCGCGATGGTCAGCCCAAGGCCCACGCCGTGGACGCCGCTCAGGGTGGAATTCTGCTCCCTGGTGAAGGGCTTGAACATCTCGTCAAGAAACTCCGGGCTGATGCCGATTCCGTTGTCCGCCACCGACAGGCGGTACACTGTGTACTGGTTGGACAGCTCCTCCCCTTCCACGGCGGAGATGGTGACCTCCCCCCCGGGCTTGGTGTAAGTTATGGCGTTGTTGGCCAGGTAGAGGATCAGCTGCCGCAGCTTCTCCCGGTCGGCGTACACCGCGCTGTGCCGCAGGCGGCCGCAGTCCAGGGTGAAGGCGATGCTCTTCTCCTGGGTGCGGGGCTGGAGGAAGGCGTGGACCTCCCCCAGCACCTCCTTCAAATCGCACTCCGCCTCCTCCACCCCGGCGGAGCCGGACAGGGCGGACATCTCCAAAAGCTTGTCGATCATGTCCAGCAGCTGCCGGCTGGCCGACTCCACCCGCTCCAGATAGCCGGCGGCCTCCTCCGGCCGGCCCAGGTTCAGCTTCGCCAGGGAGGTAAAGCCAAAAATAGCCTGGAGCGGGGTGCGCATATCGTGTGACATGTTGGACAAAAAGGTGTTTTTGCTGGTGATGGCCAGGTTCGCCTTGGCCAGCGCTTCGGCCAGGAGCGCCTGCTGCTCCATCTGCCGCTGGAGCTCCGCGTCGATCCGCCGGTAGCCCAGCACCACCTGGGACACGCCGCTGGACCGGCCCACATTCACCACCCGGAGCTGAATGTACTGCTGTTCCTCCTCCACCAGGACCCGGTAGTTGACATAATAGGTCTTGGCGGCGGACAGCTTCTCCCGGATATAGTCCGGCTCGACGGACTCAAGCACCGCCTCCCGGTCCTCCGGGTGGACCCAGGCTTCCACGTAATCGCTATTGTATTTGGTATATTGCTGGGGCTGGAGCCTGCCGTGAAACAGCGGGGAGGTCCGGACGCTCAGCCGGTAGGGCACGATCTGGTCTATATCCAGGTCCACATAGCAGATGGACTCGTAATTTACGCTGAGGCCCTCGATCACCTCCAGCCGCCGGAGGTACTCCTGGTTGATCAGGCTGCGCTCCTTGTCATACTCCTCGATCAGGGTCTGGAGCTTCTGCTCCCCCGCCAGCTTCTCGTTCACCAGGCGGGTCTTTTCCGTCATAATCCGGTCGCGCTTCTCGGTGGCGTCCCCCAGGAACACATAGAAGATGTCCCCCACCTGGTCCAGGTGGAGGAAATGGCCGTAGTCCTCAATCCACCGGACCGCGCCGTCCTTCCGGCGTATCCGGTACTCCACATAGTCCAGGTCGTACTGGCTGGCGGCTATCTGCGCCCGAATGCTCTCCTCCACCTCCTCCAGGTCCTCCGGGTACACCATGCCCCGGAAGGAGTTGCCGGTAAAGGCCCGGAATTCCTCCATCGTCCCGCATTGAAACATCCGCAGCAGGGCCTGGTTGGCATAGATGACCTCCTCCCCCTGGTCCGCGTGGTAGATTAAAAAGCCGCCGGGAATCTCGTCCATAAAGCTGGTGAAGGCCTGTGTCATCTCCAGCTCCCATCCGCGCCCGGGCCGAGGTCCGTCCGCGCCCGCCGGCCGCTGGGGCAGGCAGAGCATCCGCAGGACCTGCTCCAACAAATCTCGTTTTTGCTTCCGTCCATCCATAGCCGCAGCACCTCGCTCTCTCAGGAGAAGTTTACCACAAATAGGGAGCTTTGTCATTAGTCTGTGTAAAAAAACCGGAGCGGGCGTACTAAAAATTTGAACCCCTGCCGCCGCCCATCCCTGGGCGCGCCGCCCCCTTGGCCGGAGGGGGCTTTCCTCCGCCCCCGAAAGCCGTACCCGCCGGCAAAAATAGGTGTTGATTTCGCAAAACCCAAGTGCTAAACTGGGGAGGAAAAAAGCCGGGCGGACAGCCGGAAAATGGATATGATTCAGAGGGGCGTGCAGGGAAATGGATCAGGAAAAGAGAAGCGGATTCCAGTTAAAATGGCCTTGGAACTGGGTGGTTTGCGGCGTGTTTGTGGCGGCGGCCGGGTATTTCATCGGCTATCTGTGGAGCACGCTGCTGGCCGCCCTGTTTTTGTGGCTGCAAAAGAAGCGCCGCCCCGGCCAGCCCCCCCAGGGGGGCTACTGCCTGGACCGGACCCGGAAGGGGCTGGCCAAGCTGCTCTGGGCCTTGCTCGCCCTGTTCTTCGGCTTTGCCGGCGGCCTGGTCTTCTACATGCAAATGGGGGAGGACCGTTCGGCCTGGGAGCTGTCGGACTGGGCCTACACGGTGTTCAGCGCGGCCCTCTGCCTGGGCGCGACGGCTCTGGGCCTTTACGAGGCCTACACCGACCTGCGGGACGCCTTCTGCCCCGCCAAAAGCCGGCTGGCCAAGTCCATCCGCTCCCAGCTGCCCTACCCCGACGAAGCCCCTCCGGTGGAGGAGCTGTTCGCCATGGTGGACCGGGACATCCAGGCCAACGGCCAGTGGTTCGACCGGGTGGCCATCGGCAGGGAGTGGGTCCTGGGGGACGACGTTTCCTCCATCCCCCGCATCCGGGGGGTCTTCTCCCGGGACGAGGTCAAGGTCCGCGTCACCGGAAACCGGCGGCAGTCCACCCGAATTGTGGAGCTGTGGATTGTGGACGACCGGCGGCAGCTCCAGACCACCACCCTGCGCAGCCCCAGCGAGCTCCAGATGGCGGCGGCCTGCCTGCGCCTGCGGGCCCCAGAAGCCCGCTTCGACAGCTACGAACGGATGTCCGCCTTCACCGGCCAGACTGAGGAGTCATGGCAGGCTGCGGAACGGGACTTCCGCCGCCGCCGGGACCAGCGCCTGGCTCGGGAGGAGGAGCGGGAGCGGCTGCGGGACCGGAGCATTTAAGAGCCTGTTTAATATCTCTCAGCACGCCGCTTGATGGGCCTTTTGCCGTCATACCGCGTTAAATTTTCTTGCAATACATCCAGTATTCCTGCGAA
>JAAWNI010000096.1 GCA_022798855.1 Lawsonibacter sp.
CACACTTGAAAATCGGTAAAGTTCGGTGGTCCAAATAGCACAGGGCGGCGTTGTCGTCTTTGGCGGGCGTCAAGCCCGCCTGCATCCTCCGCCTTGCCCTGCGCCATTTTTCCTCCCCTCCTTTTTACCTCTTCTCAAGTGTGTCGACTATATACCCTATTCACGGTCCGCCCAAGGGGCGGCAGGAGGCGCGGTGAGGAGGCGTCAATGGCAAGGCAAAGCATTCCCCAAAACGAGGTTCAGCAGACGGGGATCGTTGTTGACAAAAAGCTGCTGTATGCCGGAGTAGGCCTGATTTTGCTGGGCCTGCTGATGCCGGCGGTGTTTACGGTGTATACCGTCGGCCTCTATGACACCCTGTCCATCGCCATCCGGGAGGACCAGGAGGTCTATATCCTCCTGGCCGCCCTAAAGCTGGTGGGGCTGAACGCGGTGCGGGCCTATCCCCACTATCTGGGGGTGTTCTTCCTGGTGGAGTCCTTCTCCAGTATGCGTACCCGCCGCCGTCTGGCCATCTCTATCATCGCGGTGTGCTTCACCATTCCCGGGGTCTATCTGGTCATTGACGCGGTGTATGGGATCCACTATGATTTCGGAATGCCCGCAGTGTCCATGATTGTCATGCTGATTATCCTGGCGAAAATCGATTTCAGCTTTGTCAACCTGGCGAAGAAGACCCTGATGGTGGCGGTTTTAATCACTTCCCTGCAATTTTTAGACATGATGCCCCCTCTGTGGCGTTTTCCCTTCGGCCGGGGGGAGAGCTCCCACGATATCAAGGTGGCCGCCCGCTTCCTTGACGCGGAGGGCTTCCTCCAGGCTATGTCCGCCATATTTTTCGCCGTGCTGCTCTTTATGGCCATCCTGCTGCTGATGATTATTGTGGATGAGAACAACATCAGGAAGATCAGCGAGCAGAAGGAGCTCAACGAGCACATGCTGATGGAGACGCGGATGCGGATACTGGAGAACCGGACCTATATGGAGCTGCGCCACCTGGTCCACGACCTGAACTCCCCTCTGACCAGTATGCAGGCCCTGGTGGGCGTGGTAAAGATGTCCTGCGAGATGAAGGGCAGCACCATAGAGGCGGAGCATCTGGGGAAAATCGAGGACTCCATCGAGCGGATGAGCAGCATGATTTCAGAAATCCTCCACGAGGGGACCCGCACGGTGGTCACCATTCAGGAGCTGCTGAGCGGCCTGCTGGCCCAGATTTCCGCCGCCGAGTATGTGGACCTGATCCAAGTGGACAACCGGGCGCCCCAGGTAAAGATTGAGGTTAACAAGATCCGCTTTTCCAGAATGCTGGTGAATCTGATTGAGAACGCGGCCTACGCCGTGGAGCGGCCTGGGGGCAGGATCCAGGTGGAGGTCTGCCCCGTGGAGGGGGAGGACGGGCCCTGCGTCCAATTTGCCGTCCGGGACAACGGTCAGGGCATCCCGGAGGACTGGCTGGAGGAGGTCTGGACCGAGGGCTTTTCCTCCCACGGCTCCCACGGCCTGGGGCTGAAATTTGTCCGGCAGGTGGTGACCCAGTGCGGCGGGAGCGTCCGGCTGGAGAGCCGGGAGAACGAGGGCACGACCGCCGTGATCGTACTGCGCCAATACGAGGAAAACAAGGAGGATAATTATGGAGAAGAATAACTACCTGTTGAAGGGGGTCATCCTGAAACAGGAGCTGTCCTTTTGGGATTTAAAGCTGGAGCCCACGCCGGAGGGGGCGGCGGTATCCGCCCCGTCCTCCATGGAACAGAAGCGGTTCCAGCGACAGGTGTCCATTCTGAAAGGCCGCCTGGCACTGCTCCAGGCCGGCCAGGACCCTGAGCGCCCCATCGCCCCCGGGGACCTGCCCAAGGAGGAGGGGCCGGGGGACCTGCTGGCCGTGTGGTATCAACGGGCGAGGGAAGCGGACAGCCTCCACAGCCGCCTGGTGGCCAGCTATAACGCCTTCGGGGCGCTGCCCGGGGGCTACCCCGCCATTGAACAGAACATGGAGCGCTGGCTGGGGGCCCCGCTGGGGAAGAAGCTGATGTCCTATGTGGATCTGGTCCGCCAGGAGGACGACGAGCTGGACGGACGGATTTTGGAGCTGCCCGCCTGGAGCCAGGAGGAGCTGGAGACGGTGGACCGGGGGATACTGGCCGCCGCAGAGGGCGGATTTTCCGTGTAAGCGGAGGAGACAGATACGCGAGGGGGCGCACAAATGGGAAAGCTGTCCAAACAATTGGAGTATTTTATCACCAGCGGGGTGCTGCTGGGCGTGGGCCTGCTGTTTTTCGTGCTGAACCAGGGAATCAACACCTACACCGTGCTCCATTTCAGCCTGTTTCAAATCATTCAGAGCGTGCCGCTGCTGATATCGGGGATTTTGGGGTGCTACGGGGACTATACAGCCAGAAAAAAAGAGGGTTTGACCGAGGAGGGCCTGGCCGGCGCTGAGCCCCCAGCGGAGGCCCGGGACGCGGTGGACAGCGTAAACGCCACCATGAGCCTGCTGACCGCCGCCGTGCTGGTGGGGGGCTACTACATGCTCACCATGGCCCCCCAGGGGGCGCCGGCGCCGGCCGCCCCCCTCCATCTGGTGATCTGCGTGGTGGCCTTTATCGTCTACGCGTGTATCGAGCGGTGGTGGGCTATGCGGATGGCCGACAACCCGGAGGCGGCCAGCGTCTGCAACCTGATGGTGCTGAATAAGGCGGCGGTCCTGGCCCTGGCCGCCGACATGCTCACCGGCTTCGCCGGCCTGCTCTCCATCAGCCGGTATGTGGACTGGCTGATCCTGGGCCTGTGGGTCTATATGTCGGCAATGATGGTGTTCAGCGTGGCTTGGAAGCTGCTGCGCCACGGCAAGGATATGGAATTCCGGCTGTACCTCCCCGTCTACTACGCCGGGGGGAGGGAGGAGAACGGCGCTCTGTCCTGGCTGGAGCGGAATACCGGCATCTCCATGCGCTCCCTCTGGAGCCTGCAATACATCAAAACGGCGCTGCCCGCCTGCGGCCTGGGAGTGGTTCTTCTGCTGTGGCTGTCCACCTGCGTGGTACAGGTGGAGTCCTATCAGCGGGGGGCTCTGTACCGGTTTGGCCGCCTGAGCCAGTCGGACATTCTGGAGGCGGGATTGCACTTCAAGCTGCCCATGCCTTTCGAGAGCGTGCGGATTTACAACGTGGCCCAGCCCAGGAGCATGATCGTGGGCTACGAGGGGGATGTGACCAGCAAGAACAACCTGTGGACCCGCCCCCACGAGGGGGAGGAGCAGGCGCTGCTGCTGGGGGACGGCAAGGAGCTGGTGGCCATCAACCTGAAGATCACCTATACCATCAGCGACCTCTACGCCTACCTCACCAACTACGCCTCGCCGGAGAGCGTACTCAACGCCAAGGGGTATGAGATTGTCATGGGCGAGACGGTAAACACCAACATCGACACTGTCATCAGCGGGGACAGGAGCGTCCTGTCCCACCGCATCGAGGACCGGCTCAAGGCCTACGCCCAGGAGGAGGGCCTGGGGCTGGAGGTGCTCAGCGTGACGCTGGCCAGCATCCATCCCCCGGTGGCCATCGCGGACATCTATCAGAACGTGGTCAGCGCCGACACCCAGCGCAAGACCGCCATCCTGGCCGCGGAGGGGGAGGCCCTGGCCGCCAGGGAGCGGGCCCAGGCCCAGCGGCAGATCGCCATCAACGACGCGGGCATCCAGCGGGACGAGCGGGTATCCACAGCCCGGGCGGAGGTCGAGGAGTACAACGCCGGCGTCGAGGCCTTCCGGCTGGACCCCCAGGCCTACCAGCTGAACAAGTATCTGGAGGGCTTTGAGAAGGCGCTGGCCCAGCGGAAGAAATACCTGCTGGGGGAGGGCGTGGACCCGGGGGCCCTGTACGGCGCCTTCGGTGTTCAGAGCCAGTGGTTTACCGGGCAGAGCGCGCCGGACAGTCAGGGCGGCCAGGAGGCCGCTCCAGGGGAGGGAAACTGAAATGGTCAAAAAAATGAGTATCGTCAAATGGCTGTTCGCCCTGATCGTGGCGGCGATCATTGGCTTTTTCGGCTTTGTCTTTAAGGTCAACGAGGGGGAGTGCGCCGTCGTCACCCGGTTTGGCGCGGTTCGGGCCGAGCTGACCCAGGCGGGGATGTACCTCCGCCTGCCCTGGCCCTTCGAGGATGTGAGGATCCAGGACGCCCGAAAGCGGTATCTGGACTCCGGCTATCTGGAGACGCTGACCCACGACAAAAAGAACGTCATCATGCAGACCTACGCCATCTGGAGTATCCAGGACCCTCTGAAATACTACACCAGCGTGGGGGACAGCGCCCTGGCGGAAACCTACCTCAGCGACCTGATTACCAACGCGAAAAACGGCATTATGGGCAGCTATGACCTGTCCACCCTGGTCTCCATGGAGGAGGACAACATCAAGATCGGGGAGATCGAGGAGACGATGCTGGCCGAGATCCAGCCCCACGCCGCCCAGCAGT
The DNA here is from genome assembly GCA_022798855.1 of Lawsonibacter sp. Lineage (GTDB taxonomy): Bacteria > Bacillota > Clostridia > Oscillospirales > Oscillospiraceae > Lawsonibacter. The sequence continues at coordinate 4,477 of JAAWNI010000096.1, forward strand.
ACGGCATTCAGATCCATGAGCTGCGCATCAAGCGGGTGGGCCTGCCCGCCACCAATGTACAGAGTGTGTTCGGCCAGATGCAGGCCGACCGGCAGAAGTACATCGACCAGCTTCTGGCCGAGGGCGAGCGGGACGCCCAGATCATCCGCAGCGAGTCGGACGCCGAGGCGGCCGCCATCGTGGCCCAGGGCCGGGAGAGCGCCGCGGCCATCAACGCCGAGACGGAGCGGGAGGTGGCCTCCATTTACGCTGGAGCCCACAGCCAGGACCCCCAGCTGTATGAATTTTTGCGCAAGCTGGCCGCCCTGGAGAATTCGGTGGACGAGAACACCGTTATGATCATCACCACCGATACCCCGCCTTTCGACGTGCTTGAGGAAGGGAACTGAGGGGCGGTGGGGACGGATGAAAGATTCTGAGCGATTTATTTCCATTGTCAATACCGCCATCCGCTACTGCAAATGGCTCATCGCCATTCTGGCCGTGGCCATCGCCTGCTCCGGCATCCGGGTGGTAAATAACAGCGAGGTGGCTGTAGTCCTCCGCTTCGGCCGGCTGGTGGGGGACACCCGGGAGGAGCAGGTCCATCAGCCCGGCCTGCTGCTGGCCTTCCCTTATGTGATTGACGAGGTGGTCAAGGTGCCGGTGGGGCGCATCCAAGAGGTATCGGTCACCACCCACTCGGCTTCCGCCGACCCCACCTACGCGGATATTGAGTCCACCGGCTATTTGATTACCGGGGATGAAAACATCCTCCATGTGGACGCCACGGTGAAGTATAAGATCACCGACCCGGTGGAGTATGCCCTCCACAGCCAGGACCCCGCCGCCGTCATCAACGGAATCGTCAGTGGGGCCATGACCTCCCGGGCCGCGTCCAAGAGCGTGGACGGCCTGCTTACCGACCAGAAGGAGGAGTACGCTGGACAGGTGGCCGCCCAGTCCCAGGAGATCATGGACGGGATGAGGCTGGGGGTGGAAATCGTCAGCCTGGAGTTCAAAAGCATCACGCCACCCAGCTCTCTGAAATACCATTTTGACCAGGTCAACGCCGCCTATGTGGAGAAGGAGACGCTGATCCAGCAGGCCAACCAGTACCGGGAGAAAGTCGTACCGGAAGCCAAGGCGGCGGCGGACAAGCTGGTGTCGGAGGCCCAGGTGGCCCAGCATGACCGCCTGAACCGGGCCAATGACCATGCGGCGGAGTTCTACGGCCTGTTTCAGGAGTACCAGCAGAACCGGGATGTGGTCTATCAGCGGGTGTTCCGGGAGAAGGTATCCCGCATCTTTAATCAGATGGGCGGCAAGATCGTGGTTCCGGAGGGACAGAGCACGCCCCGGATATTCCTGCCCTGAGGAGGTACGATATGGAAAATCTCACCAATACCGCCGCCCACATGCTGGAGGACTTCCAGCACGATGAGCTGACCCAGGGGGAGAAGAGCAAGCTCTCCCGGGAGATTGTCACCGCCCTGATTGCCCTGACCTGTCTGGCCGCCGGACTTCTGTTCCGCCTGCTGTCGCCGGGGCAGGCGGCGGTGGCCGGGCTGATCTACTCCGTTGGGGTCCTTGTGGAGGGCGTCCCTCTGCTGGCCACCGCCGTCCAGGGCTTTCTGCGCCGGGACGTGGCCAACGCCATGGAGATCCTGGTCACCATCGCGGTGCTGGCCTGCTACATCACCGGACAGCACGAGCTGGCCATTTTGATCCCCGTGGTGCTCAGCGTGGTCCACTTTTTGGAGGAGCGCAGCATTATGGGGGGCCGGGACGCCATTGAGGGCTTGAAGAAAATGCAGGCCTCTACCGCCGTGCTGGAGACGCCCCAGGGGGAGGCCACAGTGCGGGCGGAGGAGCTGAAAAAGGGGCAGGTCATCATTGTCCGGCCGGGCATGGCCCTGCCCATTGACGGCTGCGTGGTCTTTGGAAACTCCAATATCGACCAGAAATCCCTCACCGGCGAACCCCTGCCCGCCGCCGTGTCAGTGGGGGACATGGTCTACGCCGGAACCACCAACCTGGACGGGGTCATCAAGGTCCGGGTGGAAAAGGAGTACCAGGACACCTCCTTTACCAAAATCGTGGACCTGTTGGAGGAGGCCCAGAAAATCACCGTCCCGGAGATTCGGGTGGTGGACCGCTTTATGCACTACTATATCCCCTTCTCCCTGACGGTGGCGGCGCTCACCGCCCTGTTGAGCCGGAATATCTCCTATGCCATCGCCGTGCTGGTGGTCAGCTGTCCCTGCGGACACATGCTGGTCAGCTCCGCCCCGATGATCGCCGCCCTGGCGGTGGCCACCAAGCGGGGCATCCTCATTAAGAACTCCAAATTCGTGGAGCAGCTGACCAATATCGAGACAGTAATCTTTGACAAGACGGGCACCATCACCAAGGGGGAGCTGTCGGTCAGCGGCTGCCTCCTCCAGGAGGCCGAAAGCCAGGAGGAATTGCTCTCATGGGGGGGCAGCGTGGCCAGCAGCTCCACCCACCCCATCTCACGCTCCCTGATGGCCGCCCTGGGGGACATCCCCTATGAGGACGGCTTTGAGACACGGGAGATTGTGGGCAGCGGCCTGGTGGGCGCGAAGGATGGGAGGGAGGTGCTGTTCGGGTCCCGGCACTGGATCGAGTCCCTGGGCTACCGGCCGGAGGACGCCCAGATGGACGCGGGCGGCGGTCCCGCCAACTGGGTGGTGGCGGAGGGTCGAGTGATGGGCTGTCTTCTCTTTGACGACACCGTCCGCCCCGAGGCGGCGGAGATGGTGGCGCTTCTGCGGCGGGAGGGGATCGAAAAGACGGTGCTGCTCACCGGGGACCGGGAGCGCTCCGCCCAGACGGTCCAGGAGCAGACCGGGATTGGACAGGTTTTCGCCCAGCTGCTGCCCGAGGAGAAGCTGGAGCACGTGAGGGCCCTGCGCCAGGAGGCACCGGTCCTGGCGGTGGGGGACGGCATCAACGACGCCCTGGCTCTGGCGGAGGCCGATGTGGGTATTGCCATGGGCTCCATGGGCTCGGATGTGGCTATTCAGAGCGCCGATATCGCCCTGATGAACAACGATTTGACCAATATCCCCTTTGTGATCGCCCTGGCCCGGCACACAAAACTGGTGATGTACCAAAATATCGGCATTGCCTTCTCGGTCAGCCTGGTAATGATGGTGCTGGCGGCGGTGGGCATTATTCCGGCTCTGGCGGGCGCCTTCCTCCACAATATCGGCGCGTTTATTATCCTCATCAACAGCTCCCGTATCCTGCGGAGAAGGGAAAAAGAGGAAATCTGAGCAAATAAAAAGCTGTTTCCTCATGCCGCCGGCTCTGTGTGTGGGCACAATAGATTCAGCGTCATTTGCCTGGATTGTGTCTACCCGTGTTAGGTATGAATAACAACCAAATAGCGATACAGCGAACGTGTACCGCGGCGATAAAAGTATCGGAAGTTTGGCGTAGCAAGCGGCAGGTAAAAGCATAATGCGGCGTTTGCGCCGCAACCTGTTGCCCCCCAACTTATCCGAAAAGGGAAGCCTGACGGGGAGTATAGCATGTCGAAGCATGCGGGGCGTTCGAGCGTTCCGAACGTCGGTGCACAGTGACAAAAATCTGTATATAAGGACGGAAACATCACTTGACAAGGGCATACAGGGAAAAGAAGCAAAAAAAGTGCTACCAACCTTACACAAAACACCGCCTAACGGGACAATAGGCGGTGTTTT
>JAAWNI010000097.1 GCA_022798855.1 Lawsonibacter sp.
CACAGGAATCCTTTGTGGATTTCAAGATTTTTTAACGCCGCAAGGCGGCAAAAGGCCCGTCCAGACGGTCGTTTGAGATTGTGAATACAGGTTCTTAAACAGGCTCTTATTCTGGTTCCGTTTTATCCCCTTGCGGGGATAGTAGAACCCCTGCCCTACATAACGTACCGAACGGTATTTCCAAGGACGTTCCAAATTTATGAGACGGGCGCGCCCCGCAAACAATAATTACTTGCGTTAATGAAAAGGCTGTGGTACAATAGGCAAAAAGGAGGGGGTTTATGAAGTTCAAGCCAGAAATTTCCGGCACAATACTGTCCCCCGGCGTGCTGGAACAAGACTACGCGCAGGCCCAAAACATGGGCAGGGTCCATCTGGGGGACAGCTGTTTGTTCTTCCGAAAATTTTCCGGGGCCTCCTACCTCCCATACAGCCATATCCTCCGGGCTTGGCTGCGCCAGGAGGAGGTCAAGGCTCGGATGTGCTGCGCCACCGCCAATTTTGACCAGTTCTTTCTGGTGGCGGCCTGCGCCGACGGCCAGGAACGCCGGGGCCAGGTCATCGACAAGGCTTCTGGCCAGGCCTGCCTGGACCACATCTCCGCCAAAAATCCGTCCGTTAAAATCGGGTACGTCAAACCCCAGCCCTGAACCGCCCGCGTCACTCCTCCTCCAGCTCCTTGAGCAGCTTCTGGTCCTCACTGGAGGACAGGTCCAGCTTCTCATAGAGGTCGGGGCGGCGCTGGCGGGTGCGGAGGATGGACATTTTCCTCCTCCACTGGTCCACCTTGGCGTGGTTGCCCGACAGAAGAATGGGGGGCACCGCCCGGCCGTGCCACACCTCGGGCCGGGAGTACTGGGGGGCTTCCAGCATCCCGTTCCAGTGGCTCTCGTTCTCGTAGCAGGAGGGGTCGGACAGCACCCCGGGCACCAGGCGGCACACCGCGTCGGCCACCGCCATGGCGGGAATCTCCCCGCCGGTCATGACAAAGTCGCCAATGGATATCTCCTCGTCCACGCACTCCTCAATAAACCGCTCGTCCACGCCCTCGTAGTGGCCGCAGACCAAAATCAGGCGGCTGTAGCCGTCCTTCAGCCGCCGGGCGTCGGACTGGGTGAAGGTCCTCCCCGCCGGGGACATATAGATGGTGTGGACCCGCTCCCCCGCGTCCTGGCAGATGTGTTCCCAGCACCGGTAGAGGGGGTCAGCCTGCATCACCGCGCCCCGTCCTCCGCCGTAGGGGTAGTTGTCCACCTGCTTCTGCTTGTTCACGGTGTAGTCCCGAATCTGGTGGCACTCCACCCGGATATAGCCCCGCTCCTGCCCCCGGCCCAAAACCGACTCGCAGAGCATATCTCCCACCACATCGGGGAATAATGTCATAATATCGATACGGTACATGTCTGTCACGCCTTTCCAATTGTCAAGGCAATATTATACGGGATTCCTTTTCTTATTTCAACGAATTCCGGGCAAACCACAAAAATTTCCTTTCCGCGCCAAAAAGCTATCGCGTTTTTCGAAAAAATATGCTAAACTATGGAGCGACAAAATTCTTGCACGAAAGCGAGGTTTTCCCTATGTACTGCACCCGCAAAGTTACCGGCGACCTCATCTGGATCGGCGCCAACGACCGCCAGCACCCCATCTTCGAGGCGGCCCACCCCGTCCCCCGGGGGATGTCCTACAACTCCTACCTGCTCCTGGACGAGAAGACTGTCCTCTTCGATACGGTGGACCGAGCGGTCCAGACCCAGTTTATGGAGAATCTGGAGCATGCCCTCGGCGGCCGGAAGCTGGACTATATCTTCGTCCACCACATGGAGCCCGACCACGCTGCCACCCTGGGCGACCTGATGCTCCGCCACCCCGAGGCCCGCATCGTGTGCAACGGCAAGGCCATCAACATGATCCGCCAGTTCCACGCCGCCGACCCCAAGGGGGCCATCCTGGTGGACGAGGGGGACACCCTGTCCACCGGCAAGCACAACTTCACCTTTGTGGCCGCCCCCATGGTCCACTGGCCCGAGGTGGTGGTGAGCTACGACTCCACCGATAAGATCCTCTTCTCCGCCGACGGCTTCGGCTCCTTCGGGGCGCTGAACGGCGTCCTCTTCGCCGACGAGGTGGACTGGGAGCGGGACTGGCTGGATGAGGCCCGGCGGTACTACACCAATATCGTAGGCAAGTACGGCCCCCAGGTGTCCGCCCTGCTGAACAAGGCTTCCAAGCTGGACATCCAGATGATCTGCCCCCTCCACGGCCCCGTGTGGCGCAAGGATTTTCATCAGATCATTGACCGGTATGTGAAGTGGGCATCCTACGGGCCGGAGGTGGAGGGCGTAGTAATCCCCTTCGCTTCCATCTACGGCCACACCGAAACCGCCGCCAACATCCTGGCCTGCCGTCTGGCCGAGCTGGGGGTGCCGGTTGAGATGCACGACGTATCCGTCACCCACTACTCCCATGTGCTGTCCGACTGCTTCAAGTACAGCCACATCGTCTTCGCCGCCCCCACCTTCAATAACGGCATTTTTGACGCCATGGAGCACCTGCTCCGGGACCTGTCCCACCACAACCTGCAAAACCGGAAGGTGGCCCTTATCCAAAACGGCTCCTGGGCTCCCTCCAGCGGCAAGCTGATGGCCGAGATTCTGGGGGGCATGAAAAATATGGAGGTCATGGAGGCCCCTATTACCCTGAAGTCCGCCCTGGCCCCCGGCCAGGAGGGCGAGCTGGAAGCCTTGGCCCAGGCCCTGGCCGCGTCGGTGAAGGGCGGAGAGCCCGCCCCCGAGGCGGAGCCCCAGCAGGACAAGCCCAAGGGCTTTGTCTGCAAAATCTGCGGCTTCATCTATGAGAGCGACACCCTCCCCGACGACTATGTCTGCCCCATCTGCCGCCGTCCCGCTTCCGATTTTGAGCCGGTACAGTAAGAACCGATTAAACGGCCATCTGGATGGGCCTTCTGCCGCCCCGCGGCGTTAAAAATTCTTGAACTCCACCCAGGCCGGCAAGCTTCCGGCATGTTCGCTTATGAATGCTGGTCCTGAGTGTCATACGACGGCCAGCCAAACAGCGGGGACGGCGCAAATGACGCGCCGTCCCCGCTTCGCTGTCCGCCTCCCTGGCCGGGCTGTGCCTTCCTGTGGCTCCTGGTCCAAAAGGACCGGAAGGGCCTGTGGGGGGACAGGCCCTTTCCAGGCAAAAAAGAATGCACCAGCCGATATTTTTTCCCTTTACATCCGCCCAAAGATATGGTAAACTGTTTGTCAGAATCTAATTTAAAAGACCATGTCTGGAGATGAAATACATGAGTTTTAAAATTGTAGTCGACAGCTGCTGCGACCTGACCCCCTCCATGCTGAAGGACCCCGTCTTTGTCAAGGTGCCGCTGACGATCTCCTCCAACGGCAGCACCTTTGTGGACGATGAGACCTTTGACCAGGCGGACCTGCTGTGGTCCATGCGCCAGAGCGAGGACGCACCCACCACCGCCTGCCCCTCCCCCCAGGCCTATCTGGACGCCTACCAGGGCGCCGGCGACGTGTATGTGGTCACCCTGACCGCCCTGCTCAGCGGCTCCCACAACAGCGCCGAACAGGCCCGCATCCTGTTGGAGGAGGAGCACCCGGAGGTGAACGTCCACGTGTTCAACTCCTGCTCCGCCGCCTCCGGGGAGCTGCTGGTGGCTATGGCCATCCACCGGCTGGCCTCCGCTGGAATGCCCTTTAAGCGGGTGGTCACCGAGGTGGAGCAGTTCATCTACCAGATGCAGACCCTGTTCGTGCTGGAGTCCCTGGAAAACCTGCGGAAAAACGGCCGGCTGACCAAGCTCCAGTCGGTGATTACCGGGGCACTGAAAATCAAGCTGTTAATGGCCGCCACCCCCGAGGGGGAGATATGCAAGCTGGGCCAGGCCCTCACCATCAAGCAGGCGCTGACCAAGATGATGGATAAGATCGCCGCCGACGCCGCCCATGTGGGCCGCACGTTGGCCATCTGCCACTGCAACTGTCTGGAGCGCGCCTTCCAGGTGAAGGCCATGGCGGAGGCCAAATGCAAATTCGCCCGCATCCTCATCACCGAGGCCGGCGGCGTTACCAGCGTCTACGCCTACGACGGCGGGATTGTGGTGGCCTATTAAAACTGATATAAAGGAGGGAGCGTCATGGCCATGACCCGTGGGCAGGCCTGGGACCTGCTGACGAAATATAATAAGGAGCCCTTTCATCTGCGCCACGCCATCACCGTGGAGCATGTGATGGGCTGGTATGCCCAGGAGCTGGGCTACGGCATGGAAAAGGATTTCTGGTCCCTGGTGGGCCTGCTCCACGACCTGGACTTTGAGATGTGGCCCGAGGAGCACTGTGAGAAGTCCCAGGAATTGATGCGGGACGCCGGGGTGGAGGAATCCATCATCCGAGCAACTGCCAGCCACGGCTGGGGCTTGAGGGTGGAGGTCAAACCGGAGCACGAGATGGAAAAGGTGCTCTACGCCAGCGACGAGCTCACCGGCTTGATCGGCGCGGCCGCCCTCATGCGTCCCTCTAAGAGTGTGGCGGATATGGAGCTGAAATCCCTGAAGAAAAAGTTCAAGGATAAGAGGTTCGCCGCCGGTTGTTCCCGGGACGTCATCACCAACGGAGCCGAGCTGCTGGGCTGGGAGCTGGACCGGCTGCTGGATATGACCCTCAGAGCCATGCAGGCTGAGGAGGAGGCCATCGAGGCGGCGGTGGCGGCGCTGTAACAGAGAAAACGCCGTGCCGCTTGAGAACCCGAGAGGCGGAGAATACCCCTGAATTGCACAGTGGTTGATTTGAAGGAGTGGGACAGAGGAAATCTGTTCCACTCCTTAACATATGGCAAGTGCGGCTCTTGGATTAGGAAGCGTCCAATTCGCAGATTTTTATGTAGGGGCGGACATTGTCCGCCCGCGGGCGCACACTGTGCGCCCCTACAGAGCACGCCAATTCGCGTGAGCGCAATAAAATGCGCGGTAGGACACTCCCTTGGATCACGCCCGTCTCATAAATTTGGAACATCCCTGGAAATACCGTTCGGTACGTTATGTAGGGCAGGGGTAGAACCCCTGCCTATCCCCGCAAGGGGATAAAACAGAACCAGAATAAGGCAAGGGCAGAGCCCTTGCCCTACATTCGGTGGGTTTCCTGAATTTGTGAGACAAGCGTGCCCCTTGGATAAGCCCAGCTTTACCTTTCCTTCGAAATATGGTATGATGACTTGATTTTAAAAGGGAGCTGAGTCTATGGCTGACGTCCGAAAGAACACCATTCATATCCTGGACATTTCAGGATACACCGCCGAAGGGATGGGGGTGGCCCGGCTGGAGGGCCGTGTGGTCTTTGTGCCCTACACCATTTCAGGGGAGCGCTGGCGGGTCAGGCTGGAGAAAGTAAACAAAAACGTGGCCTGGGGCCGTGGAATTGAACTGCTTCTTCCCTCCCCGGAGCGGATTACCCCCGACTGCCCCCTGTACGGCAAATGCGGCGGATGCCAGTTCCGCCATATGGCCTATGCGGAGGAACTGCGGGCCAAGGGCCAGCGCATCGCCGACGCCTTGGAGCGGGTAGGACATGTTAAGCTTGACCTTCCTCCGGTGATGGGGGCGGAGGACCCCTTCCGCTACCGGAACAAGGTGCAGTTTCCGGTGTCCCAGGGGAAGCAAGGGCCGCTGGTGGGCTATTACCGCCCCCGGAGCCACGATGTCCTGGACGCGCCGGACTGTCCGCTTCAGCCAGAGTCGGTGGCCAGGCTGCGGGGGGCGTTCAAGGGCTGGATGGAAAAATACTCCATCCAACCCTACCACGAAGGCACAGGCCGAGGCTTGGTCCGACACCTGTATGTCCGCACCAACAGCCGGGGGGAGAGCCTGGTCTGCGTGGTGGCCAACAGCCCCCGCCTCCCCCATAGCGGAGAACTGGTGGAAATACTGCGCCAGACGGAGCTTGGGCTGGCGGGGGTGGTGCTGAATGTCAACACCCGGGACACCAACGTGATTTTAGGGGACAGATACTCTGTCCTCTGGGGCCGGGATTGGCTGGAGGAGGAGCTGTGCCACCTGGCCTTTCGTTTGTCCGTCCCCTCCTTTTTCCAGATCAACCGGGCTCAGACGGAGCGGTTGTATGGCGTTGCCCTGGATTTTGCGCAGCTCAACGGTGAGGAAACCGTCCTGGACCTGTACTGCGGCATCGGAACCATCTCCTTGGCTTTGGCGCGTCAGGCTGGATATGTCATTGGGGCGGAGATTGTCCCACAGGCCATTGAGGACGCAAAAGAAAATGCCCGCCGCAATGGAATTGTCAACGGAAGGTTCTTCTGCGGCGACGCCGGGGAGACAGCCCAAAAGCTGAGGGCCGAAGGGATACACCCTCAAGTCGTCTGCGTGGACCCGCCCCGCAAAGGGCTTGCTCCGGAAGTGCCGGCTATTTTGGCGGGCATGGCCCCGGAACGGATTGTCTATGTCTCCTGTGACCCGGCTACCCTGGCCCGGGATGTGGCCCGCCTTGGGGAATTGGGCTACTATGTGGTAAAAGCTCAAGGGGTAGACCTTTTCCCTAGAACAGCCCATGTGGAGACGGTTGTCCAGCTTTCCCACAAAAACCCGATTGCGTAATCAACCTATAGTTTTCTTTTTCCCAGCCCGCAAGGGCAAAATACACCCGGTAGGAGGAAGAAAAGGCATGGAACAAAGTATGACGGCAGTAGAAGCCGCACGGCTGATTGACTGGTTAAAAGCCAACGGCCACAGTGCGGAAGACGCAGCAGATTGTATCAAGTACATCGCCACCGGCACCCGGCAGACCCAGCAAAACCAGTAAAAGCGCAAAAAGATAACCGCCCCCCTGGAAGAGTAGCGGTTATCTAAGTCCAACAACGGGGCGGCATGGCCTAACCACGTGCCGCCCCAATGATACCACACCTTGTATGATCAATCAATGCCGCTTTTCAGGAATTCGGTCCAAACTGATTCCAGTAGCCCATGACGAAAATAAACAGCACGATCAGGGGCAGAATATAGCTGACATAGAACCGGACCCCCTTGGGGAAGGCCAGGCCGTCCCCCTGGTTGGCTTCGGCCAGGAACCTGTCCCAGCCCCAGCCCCGTTTGCTGGTGCAGAAAAGCACATACAGCAGGGAGCCCAAAGGCAGGATGTTCTGGGAAACCAGGAAGTCCTCGATTCCGGAGACGTCCATGCCCAGCACCGTGAAGCCGGACCACAGGCTGCACCCCAGCACGCAGGGCATGGACAGGACCAGCACGCCCGCGAAGTTGATGAGCACAGCCTTTTTCCGGCTCATCCGCCACCGGTCCATGGTGAAGGAGATGATGTTCTCAAAGACGGCGATCACAGTGGACAGGGCGGCGAAGGACAGGAACAGGAAGAAGGCCGCCCCCCACAGCCGGCCCATGGGCTTGGCGTTGAAAATATTGGGCAGGGTGATGAAGACCAGGGAGGGGCCCTCCCCGGTGGACACGCCGAAAGCGGAGCAGGCGGGGAAGATGATCAGGCCTGCCACAAAGGCCACGCAGGTGTCCAGCACGCCGATGCGCAGGGCTTCGCCGGCCAGCCGGTGTTCCTTGCCGATATAGCTGCCGAAGATGGCGATGGCTCCGATGCCCAGGGACAGGGTGAAGAAGGCCTGGCCCATGGCGGCGAAAACCACCTCGCCCAGAATCCAGCTGCCCTCCGCGTTGTAGGCCAGGTTGTGGAAATTGGGCTGGAGGTAGAACCGCAGGCCCTCGCCCGCCCCCTCCAGCATCACGGAGTTCACCGCCAGTATTACCATCAAGGCCAGCAGGCAGACCATCATGATCTTGTTCACCCGCTCCACGCCGTTGCGCAGGCCCTGGGCGCACACCAGCATGCCGATGCACACCACAATAACCATATACAGGGTCATAACCCCGGGCGCGCCCATCAGCTGGCCGAACTGGCCGGCTACCCCTTCGGTATCCAGGCCCACAAAGTCCCCCCGGAGCATTTTGACAAAGTAGTACAGCAGCCAACCGGCGATGACGGTGTAGAACATCATCAGCAGGTAGTTGCCGGCAAAGCCCACATAGCTGTACCAGTGCCACTTGCTGCCCTTGGGCTCCAGCCGCTGGAAGGACAGG
>JAAWNI010000098.1 GCA_022798855.1 Lawsonibacter sp.
CTCCGACGCCGCCTCCTCCGTGGTCACCCTCATCGGCTTCCGGCTGGCCAGCCAGGAGGCCGACGAGGAGCACCCCTTCGGCCACGGCCGGATGGAGTATCTGGCGGGGCTGGTGGTGTCCATGCTCATCCTGCTTGTGGGGGTGGAGCTGGCGCAGTCCTCCTTCCAGAAGATCCTCCACCCGGAGCCGGTGGACTTCTCCACCCTGTCGGCGGTCATTCTGGCCGTTTCCATCGGGGTAAAGCTGTGGATGTTCTGGTTTAACCGGGGGCTGTCCCAGGCCATCCAGTCCGCCGCCCTGGCCGCCACCGCCTCCGACTCCCTGTCCGACTCCGCCGGCACCGGCACCCTGCTGCTGGGCCTGCTGGCCGGCCGCTATCTGAACCTCCCCCTGGACGGTTGGCTGGGCCTGGGGGTGGCCCTCTTCATCCTGCGCACCGGCTGGACCGCCGCCAAGGAGACCATTGACCCCCTTCTGGGCCGGCCTATGGACCGGGCCCTGGCCGCCGACATCGACCGGATCGTCCTGGGGCACGACTACATACTGGGCATCCACGACCTGGTATACCACGACTACGGCCCCGGCCGGGCCATGATGTCCCTCCATGCGGAGGTGCCCGCCGACGGCAACTTTTTGGAAATCCACGACGTCATCGACCACATCGAGCGGGAGCTGAAGGCCAAGCACCACGTGGAGGCCTGCATCCACATGGACCCGGTGGTCCGGGACAGCCGTACCGACGCCCTCCGCCTCCAGGTGGCGGGCCTGGCCCGGGCGCTGGACCCCGCCCTCACCATCCACGACTTCCGCGTCACCGCCGGACCCATCCACACCAACGTCCTCTTCGACGTGGTGGTGCCTTACGGCTTCCGGCTGACCGACGCCCAGGTGCGGGGAGAGCTGTCCAACCGGGTGAAGGAGCTCTCCGACCGGTATTTCGCCGTGATCCAGGTGGACCACTCCTACGTGGAGGGGCAAAAAGAGGTGTAATTTACAGATTATTCACCCAAGCTTTTCAATCTGAGTTATAATTAAGAGGTACAATTCTGTAGGGGCGGACATTGTCCGCCCGCTCTGTCCCAAACGCTGTGGACGGGCGCGCATTGCGCGCCCCTGCAAGCGAAGAAAACGAGGTGCCGTTTTATGTCAAAAAAGGTCCTGATCGTGGAGGACGACGCCAACATCGCCGAGCTGCTCCATCTCTACCTGGAGAAGGAGGGCTTTGAGACTCAGGTGGCCAAGGACGGCGGCAAAGGTGTGGAGCTGTTCCGCTCCTACCAGCCCGACCTGGTGCTGCTGGACATCATGCTGCCCATCATGGACGGCTGGTCCGTGCTGAAAAAAATCCGGGAGGGGGACAAGACCCCGGTCATCATGCTCACCGCCAAGGGGGAGACGGAGGACAAGGTCTCCGGCCTGGAGCAGGGGGCGGACGACTACATCGTCAAGCCCTTCGAGATGAAGGAGGTGCTGGCCCGCATCCGGGCGGTGCTTCGCCGGGCCGGCTCCGAGGAGGAGGCGGGGGAGAAAAAGCTCTCCTTTGACAAGCTGGTCATCAACCTGGACTCCTACGAGCTGCTGGTGGACGGCCAGCGGGTGGACACCCCGCCCAAGGAGCTGGAGCTGCTGTTCCACCTGGCGTCCTCCCCCAACCGGGTGTTCACCCGGAACCAGCTGCTGGACGAGGTGTGGGGCTTCGACTACTTTGGCGACAGCCGCACTGTGGACGTACACATCAAGCGCCTGCGGGAGAAGCTGGAGGACGTGAGCGGCCAGTGGCGGCTGAAAACCGTGTGGGGCGTGGGCTATAAGTTCGAGCTGGGCGCGGCAGGCTAGGTTCTGCCTGTAGGGCGCGCCGGCCCCGGCGTACCGATCAACTGAAACGAGGTGGTATCCCGTGCGTTCCCTCTACCGCCGCCAGCTGACCATGATGGTCTGCATTATGCTGGTGTCCTTCACCCTGCTGGCGGGGGCCTTCATGCTGCTGTCTTACCGCTATATCATCGGGGAGACCCGGGACTCGGTGGAGCGCAACGCGGGGTATATCTCCAACTTCACCTCCGCCTACTACCGGCGGTATCTCACCCTGGATATCCAGGACGAGTTTTACAGCAGCTATGTGGCCACCATCGCTATGATTTCCAACTCCAACATCATTGTGGCCGACCCGGAGGGCAAAATCCTCTACGCCACCTCCGACGGGCGGTTCTACGACTACACGGACATCACGATTCCGGAAAACATCCTGGCCCAGGTGCTGAACGAGGGCGCCTTCAACGGCATGACCAACCTGGGCGGCATCTACTCCGAGCGCCGGTATCTCTCCGCCCTCCGGGTCACCAACCAGGTGGGCAATCTCTCCCTCACCCAGGGGATCGTGCTGGTGGCGGCTGACGCTTCCAACCTGTCCGAGATGTGGGCCTCTACCGCTACCATCTTTTTCTTCTCCGCCGTGGTGGTGTTCCTCATCTCCGTCATCGCCAGCACCCTGACCTCCGCCTATCAGACCCGGCCCCTCATCGAGATGGCGGAAGCCGCCCGAAAGTTCGGCCAGGGGGAGTTTGACGTGCGGGTCACCGGCTACGAGGACCGGGGGGACGAGGTGAGCGCCCTGGCCGAGGCCTTCAACTCCATGGCCAACTCCCTGGAGAAGGTGGAGAGCCAGCGGGCGGAGTTCATCGCCAACGTCTCCCACGAGCTGAAAACCCCCATGACCACCATCGCCGGCTTTGCCGAGGGGATTTTGGACGGCACCATCCCCCCGGACCGGGAGAAGGAATACCTGCAAATCGTGGTGTCTGAGACCCGCCGGCTCAGCCGCCTGGTGCGGCGGATGCTGGACCTGTCCCGGCTCAACGCTCTGACCCAGAGCACCGTCACCGCCCAGGAGACATTCGACCTCACCGAGGTTATGTCCCAGGTCCTCATCAGCCTGGAGACGAAAATCACCGACCGCCAGCTGGATGTGGAGGTGAAGATGCCGGAGGGCAAGCTGATGGTGTGGGGCGACCCGGACGCCATCACCCAGGTGTGCTACAACCTGCTGGACAACGCCGCCAAATTCGCCGCCCCCGGCACCGCTATCACCGCCCAGATCACCAAGAAGGACGGCAAGGCCCATGTCACCATCCGCAACCTGGGGGCCACCATCCCCCCCGACGAGCTGCCCCTGCTCTTCGAGCGGTTCCACAAAGCGGATTACTCCCGCTCTATGGACCGGGAGGGGGTGGGCCTGGGGCTGTATATTGTCAAGACCATCCTGGGCAATCTAAAGGAAAACATCACTGTCGCCAGCGAGGACGGCGTGACCCAGTTCCAGTTTACCTTGACGCTGGCGTGACGCTGCCTTCCCGGCCCGCGCGGCGGACGCCGGCATGACTGCGCAGGGACACGGCTTGCCGTGTCCGCCCCGTCCGGCAAAACGGCCCAGCTTGTTGTATCCGTCCCGTCTGCCAAAGCGGCCACGGCAAGCCGTGGCCCTACCGATATATCCAATATCCAAATCCGGAGGTGCCGCTATGGACAACCAAAACGACGGCCTGTGGCAGGGCGGGCCCTGGGAGCAGCCCTCCCCGGCCTTTCCCAACCCCCCCGCCGTCCGCCTTCCCAAGGCCGTGTCCCGCCGCTCGGTGCTGCGGCCCCGGCGGCGCGGGCGGCGGTGGCCCTGGTTCCTGGGGCTGTTCACCTTGATCGCGGTAATCTGCCTGTCCACCGTCCTGCTGGACCGGTATTTCAGGCCCAGGCTCATTCTACAGGACCATTTCCCCTCCATCGGCGGCGACGGCTTTTACCACCAGGAGGACGAGGAGGAGTACAGCACCGAGCCCCCCTCCATCCCCCGGGCGGAGACAGGCACCGGCGTAACGGTGCCGTTGGAGCCGCCCCAGGGGGAAAAGCTGGACTACATCCAGATCTATCAGCGGGCCCTCCCCTCCGCCGTCTCCATCGAGGCCCTCACCGGCCAGGGTGGCAGCGCTGGCAGCGGCGTGGTCCTCACCCAGGACGGCTATATCATCACCAACGCCCACGTGGTGGCCGGGGCCAGCGAGGTCCGGGTGATCTTCCACAACAACCAGAGGATGTCCGCCAGCCTGGTGGGCTTCGACGCGGCGGAGGACCTGGCCGTTTTGAAGGTGGACGCCCAGGGGCTGACCCCCGCGCGGTTCGGCGACTCCAACACCCTCCAGGTGGGCGAGCCGGTGGCCGCTCTGGGCGACTCCCTGGGCTACCGGGCCACCCTTACCAACGGGATCGTCTCCTCCCTGGTCCGGGAGGTGGAGGTGGACGGCATCACGATGGCGCTGATCCAGACCAGCGCCGCCATCAACTTCGGCAACTCCGGCGGCCCCCTGCTCAACCAGTACGGCCAGGTGATGGGGATAAACACCATTAAAATCGTCACCGAGGACGGCTCCGCGGAGGGGCTGGGCTTCGCCATCCCCTCCGCCCGGATCAAGTATGTGGCCGACCGGCTTATCGCCGGGGAGGAGGTCCAGACCGGCGTGTTCGGCTTCACCGTCAACACCGTCCCTGTGGAGGGCGGCGGGCTGGAGCTGATCGACGTGGAGGAGGACAGCGGCGCCTGGGCCAGCGGCCTGCGGCCCGGCGACATCCTGGCCGCCGCCAACGGCGCGCCCATCTCCGGAATCGAGGACCTGACCCTGGTCAAGCTGGGCTTGGGCCCTGGCGACACCGTCTCCCTTACCTACCTGCGGAACGGGGAGCGCTTTACTGTGGATGTGGCGCTGATTGCCCGGTGAGGTTTTCTTTTCTTTCTTTTAAAAAAGAAAGAAAAGAAACAAAAGAAAGAAAATTTTTCGCAAAACTTCGTTTTGCTTGTTTAGATGTATTGAGATTTTCGAATAACCCCTGGAAAGAGGAGATACTATGGTCAACACCACCCTCTGCTACATCCGGCGGGGAAATGAATATTTAATGCTCCACCGGGTAAAAAAAGAGAATGACCTGAACCGGGACAAGTGGATTGGGATCGGGGGCAAGTTTTTGGACAAGGAGAGCCCCGAGGACTGCCTGCTCCGGGAGGTGGAGGAGGAAACCGGCCTGACCCTCACCCAATACCAGTACCGGGGCGTGGTCACCTTCGTCTCCGACCGCTGGCCCACCGAGTATATGCACCTGTTCACCGCCGACGGCTTCACCGGGGACCTGCGGGAGTGCGGCGAGGGGGTGCTGGAGTGGCTCCCCCGGGAGCGGCTCCTGGAAATCCCCCACTGGGAGGGGGACGCCATCTTTTTGGACCTGATCTGGCGGGACGCCCCCTTTTTCTCCCTGAAGGTCTGCTACGAGGGGGACCGGCTGGCGGGCGCTGTACTCAACGGCCGGAGCATCAAATAAACCATCTGGGAAAGGAGTTTACCGAGGATGAAACCGGAATACGCCAATTCCTTTGGCCTGCGCAAGGTATCCGACAAGGAGGGGGAGCTTTTAGAGGTCACCCTGGACATCGCTTTCAAGTATATGGAAAACGCCATGACGGTCAACGCAAAGGGCGGGCTTGAGAACGTGGCCACCCCCGCCGCCGAGCCCGTGGCTTCCATCGTCATGAACCGGCAGAGCGCCATCTCCCTGCGGAACCTGCTGATCCAGACACTGGGAACTGAATAAACGCCAATCCCGCGGCCCTCCAGCCGCGGGATTTTTGATACAGTTCCTCAGTTGTGGTAGCCATCCGCCTTGGCCAGGTTCATGTCCTTCAGCGTCATATCCCGGTTATAGGGGTTGATCAGCCGGTTCACCGTCTCCAGGGTATTCTCCTGGTCCAGCTCATAGCAATAGCGGTAGCCGTTGTACAGGCCGAAGCCGTTGCCCTCCAGGGTGGCCGTCTCCACGCCGGTGGAAGGGTCCAGGTTGACCGCCTGGCTGGCGAAATAGAGCATATCGTTCAGGGACAGGTCGGTGTCCACATTCTGGTTGAAAATTTCCACAAAGCCGTTGATTTTGGTCAGGCTGCCCCAGGACAGCACCTTTTTGGCCAGCGCCACCAGAAGCCCCTGCTGGGTCTGGGTGCGGCCCACGTCGGAGTAGCCGCTTCCGTCGTTGTTCTTCCGGAACCGGGCCACCTCCATAGCCTGCTGGCCGGTGAGGTGCCGCATCCCCTCTTTGTAGTGGATGTGCAGATTCTGGCCCGGGGTGGGGTCGTCGTAATCCATGCCGCAGGGGATGTAGAAATCCACTCCGTCCAGGTAGTCCACCAGAGTGATGAAGCCCTTGATGTTCACCTTGATGTAGTAGTCGATGGGAATGCCCAGCATCTGGGAGATATCCTCCCGCCGCTGTTCCACGCCGCCCTTGCCGTACACCAGATGGGGGTTCCCGCTCTTCCGGGCCACCAGGGTATCCCGGGGGACGGAGACTACGCCCACCCTCTGCTCCACTGTGTCGTAGCACATCACCATCATAATGTCGGTGCGGTAGCCCTCCGCGTCGGTGGCGGCCAGGAGGAAGTTATAGACCCCTTTCCGGCGCTCCAGCCGCTCCCCGGAGGAACTGCCAGAGCCGGAAGCCGTCCCTCCGCCGCCGTTTCCCGAAGGTGAAACCCCCGCCTGCGTGGGGGGCGGCACCGGGGCCTGCTCCGGCTCTTTGATCATAAGCTGGAACCCCACATAGCCCGCCACAATGAGGACGGAAACCACCACCAGGGCCTTGTAAACCCCCATCAGCAGGGACACCGCCGGGGAGCGGCCGCCCCTGGAGCGCTTGTGGGGCGGAGCCTCCCGGCGGGGCGGCTCGTGTCCAGCGCCCCCCCGCCGTCCGGATGAACGGCGGGATACATTGATATATCTTTCTTCCACAGGGTTCCCTCCCCCGAAAATCGTACCGTTCCAGTATAATCATTCCGACCTTTTTCGGCAAGAGGAAAGCCGCGCAATTCATAAAAAGTTAAGAATTATGTCAACATGCCCCGCCGCCGGGGGCTGTTCTATCTTGAAAGAGTTTCCTCCACCAGCTCCCAGACCTGCCGGGCGGTCATGCCGTCGCAGTGGTAGGAGGCCAGGGTCCCGTCCGGGTGGAGCACGTCGAAGGAATAGGTCATCCCGCCGGTGTCATGCTCCCGGCCCCGGGCCTCCACAATCTCCAGGGACATGTCCTCCGCCCGGAAGGCGGGGGAGTTCACCGTCTCCCAGTGCTCCTCGGGCACGGAATCGCACCAGGGAATGGGATACAGGCTCAGGTCGTAGCTCTCCGGCTCGTCGGGGGATACCAGGTTGTAGGAGTAGCATCCATCCCGGTAGACGGCCACCTCCACGTTGTCATAGCCCCGGCTCCAGCGGACAAAGAGGGTGTTTTTGACCCCCTCCTGATAGCTGAGGCGGCTGTAAAACTCCTTATTCCCGGAGTAGGCGCTGTAGCCCTCCGGCTCAGAGGCGGGCAGGTAGGGGGCGAAGCCCGCCTCCTGGCGGGCCTGGTCCAGGGTGGCAAACTCCTCCTCCCGCCAGGCGGGGACGTTTTCGGCTGTTTTCAGGTGGTCCAGGTGCAGCCCGCCGGTGAGGGCCTGGCGGACAAACAGGGCGTTAAAGGTCTGGGCGCCCCCCAAGTCCATGTCCCCGCCCGGGGCGTACTCCGCCTGCGCCAGGCTGTTCTGATTGACAAACCGGACGCCGATATCGTTTGGGGTCATGAACTCGCTGCCGCAGATATAGTCGTCCTGGCCGTCGCCGTCCCGGTCGTAGACCTGGCTCCACCCGGCGATGGTGGCGCCGTTGAACTCGCTGAGCTCGTCCTCCCGGCTCAGGTCGATGCAGCAGGTGAAGGGCAGGCTGCCCAGCCGCAGCTCCAGCTCAAAGCCGGCCCTGCCTTTCTCCCCCCAGAGGGTCAGCTCCACCAGCTGGCCCTGGCCATCATAGAGGGCGCGGCCCCGGAGGGTATAGCCGTCCCAAAAGAGCATCCAGGGCAGGTCCCCCTGCTCTGTCTTGGGGTGCTCTGTCTGAGGTTTGCCCCCGGGGCCCCAGAAGACGGCCTGGATATCCTCCTTTTCCAGGTCCACCATAAAGCTGCCCGGCATATAGACGCGGCAGGCGTCCGCCTGGGGCCAGTCCGTGATATCCTGGTAGTTGATG